>CALFXV010000091.1 GCA_937957775.1 uncultured Methylotenera sp.
ACCAGCTACTACCCGGCCTTCAAAAAAGAATGCGACGATTATTTTTATTTAAAACACCGTAAAGAACCGCGTGGCATAGGCGGCATCTTTTTTGACGACTTCAATGCCTTGGGTTTTGAAAAAAGTTTTGCCATGCAACGTGCGGTAGGCGACAGTTTTTTAAATGCTTATTTACCCATCGTGCAAGCTCGCAAGGACACGGCCTATGGCGAACGCGAACGCGATTTCCAAGCCTACCGTCGTGGTCGCTACGTCGAGTTTAATTTGGTTTACGACCGCGGCACCTTATTTGGCTTGCAATCCAATGGCCGCACGGAATCCATTCTCTTGTCCATGCCGCCCATCGTCAAATGGCGTTATGACTGGAAGCCCGAGGCCAACAGTGCGGAAGCCAAGTTATACAGCGATTTCCTGATCGCTAAAGACTGGCTGGCAACGGCCTAGAGGAGCGCTTCCCCATGACAGACCGCGCATTCAAACAAGCACACAGCCAAGCACAAGATTTGCTGGATTTTATTGATGCCAGCCCCAGCCCTTGGCATGCGGTCGACACAGCGGTTCAGCGTTTAAGCAAACAGGGTTACAGCGCCTTAGATGAAAGCCAAGCCTGGCAATTAAAAGCCGGACTAGGCTATTATGTGGTGCGCGGTGGCGCTTCCATCATCGCCTTTCACCTGGGGCAAAAAAAACCCAATGAAACCGGCTTTCGCTTGGTTGGCGCCCACACCGATTCGCCAGGCTTACGCCTCAAACCCAAAGCGGCTTACGCCACTGACGATTTAATTCGCATAGGCGTAGAGGTTTACGGCGGGCCCATATTGGCCACCTTTACCGACCGGGATTTAAGCGTGGCGGGGCGCATCAGCCTGCGCAGCAAAAACGGCTTTGACCTGCGTTTAGTCAAGCTAGACCAGCCCATGCTGCGTTTGCCTAACCTGGCCATACACATGAACCGCGAGGTCAACGACAAAGGCTTGCTGCTGAATAAGCAAACCGAGTTGCCGCTGATCTTTGGTCAAAGTGAGGCAGGGGTGGATGCCGAGCAGGCATTTTTAAGCCAGCTGGCCCAGTCAGCTAATGCCAAAGCGGCCGACATTCTAAGTTTTGAACTCAATGTGTTTGACACGCAAAAAGGCAGTTTTTGGGGAGCCAATCTAGCGTTTATCGCCAACAGCCAGTTGGATAATCTGGCCTCTTGCCATGCTGCGCTTAGCGCCTTGCTGGCCACAGAAAAACCGCTGGCCACCACCGTCTGCGCCTTGTTCGATCACGAAGAAGTCGGCAGTGAAAGCGCCACCGGCGCCAGTGGCAGCTTTTTAAGTGACGTGTTGCAGCGCATCAGTAGCAGCCAACAATTGGATGACGATGCGCGCTTGCAAGCCATGGCGCGCAGCTTCCTGATCAGTGCCGACATGGCGCATGCTTATCACCCGAATCACCCCTCGGCTTACGAGCCGTGTCACCATGTCTTGGTCAACCACGGCCCGGTGATTAAAACCAATGCCAACCACCGTTACGCCAGCAATGCCGAGAGCAGCGCGCGCTTTATGCAACTGTGTGAAGCCGCCGGTGTGCCCTATCAACAATACGCTCACCGCAGTGATTTAGGTTGCGGCAGCACCATAGGCCCTATCGTGGCAGCCAATTTGGGCGTGCCCTCGGTCGATGTCGGTTCGCCCATGTGGGCCATGCACAGCTTGCGTGAAAGCGCCGGCGTGTTGGATCACGCTTACATGATAGCCGTGCTCAGCGCCTTATACCGCAGTTAAAACCTAGCCCGCATAAAAGAGAGAACAAGCATGCATAAAAAGCTACTTAGAACGAAAGCCATAGAAGGCCACGGTCAAACCGGTTTAAAAAAATGCTTAACCGCCTTTGATTTGGCTTTATTGGGCATAGGCTGCGCCATAGGCACCGGCATATTTGTGCTAACCGGTATTGCCGCTGCCACGCAATCGGGGCCGGCAGTGGTCTTATCTTTTGTTATTGCCGGCGTGGCCTCGGCCTTTGCCGCCTTGTCTTATGCAGAATTGGCGGCATCGGTGGGTGGCTCCGGTAGCGCTTACGGTTACAGTTACGTGGCCTTTGGTGAATTCATTGCCTGGGTGATGGGTTGGATATTGCTACTGGAATACGGCGTTGGCGCCGCGGCCGTGGCCAACGGTTGGGCTGGCTACTTTATCAACACCTTAAGCAACTTCAATATTGTGTTGCCGGAAGCCTTGACCAAAGCCCCCATGTTAGGCGGCCTCATTAACTTACCGGCCTTTGCCATCATTTGGCTGCTGACCATCTTGCTGATGGTGGGCGTGAAAGAGAGCGCGCGTTTTAATAACATCATCGTCATCATTAAGCTCAGCACCATCGCCATTTTTATCGCCTTGGCCTCATTGCATTTGAATACCGATAATTGGCATCCTTTCATGCCATTTGGCTGGTTTAGCACCCTAGAAGACGGCAAAAACATAGGCGTATTAGCCGGCGCATCCTTGGTGTTCTTTGCCTACTTTGGCTTTGATGCGGTATCGACCGCCGCCGAGGAAGCAAAAAATCCGCAACGCGATTTGCCCATAGGCTTGTTGGCATCGCTGTCTTTTTGCACCATTATTTACATCATTGTGTCTGCTTTGCTGACCGGTATCGTGCCTTACACCGAATTGAACGTGCCTTCGCCGGTGG
>CALFXV010000092.1 GCA_937957775.1 uncultured Methylotenera sp.
CGGTTCAGCTTTGTGGCGTTTACCTAGACGCGTGACCACACGACCTTGCAGTTCGTGGTAGGGGATGTCCGGCACATTAACGTTCAGTAAAGTGGGGGAGGTGAAGCCGTGTTTTTGGTAGTGTTGAATTAATTCTACCGCCACTTTGGCGGCCGTTTCAAAATGCGTGGCGTTATGCTGTGACATGGATAGAGCGATAGACGGTATGCCTAATAAATAGCCTTCCATGGCAGCGGCAACCGTGCCGGAGTAGATGGTGTCATCGCCCATGTTGGCACCGTCGTTAATGCCACTGATGACCATGTCTGGCATCTCATCCATGAGGCCGGTTAAGGCTATGTGCACGCAGTCGGTTGGCGTGCCATTGACATAAAAAAAGCCGTTAGCGGCTTTTTTAACGCTCAATGGTCTGTCCAAGGTTAATGAGTTGCTCGCGCCACTTCTGTTGCGCTCTGGTGCGACCACGGTAATTTCGGCCAATTGTGCGATGTGAGCAGCCAGCACGCTTAAGCCAGGGGCAAAATAGCCGTCGTCGTTTGAGAGTAAAATTTTCATAGCCAAATTATAGTAGAAGACAGCCGATTTAGTTGAGTGCAGGTTTAAAAAACCTAAAACTTATTGGCTATGACTACTGCTTTGTATCTGGCGTGCTGGGCGTAATGGCCGGGCTTAATTCGACCGGCTTTTCTGGCAACAAAGCAATCTCGGCTGGGCTGAGTATTTTTATCTCGTCTGCACTAGCAGATGCCGAACCACTTGCTGTTTCAGTTGGTTTAGCGCTGAATTGGGCTAAATTAAAATAAGCCCATATGGCCAAGTTGAGAATTAATAATAAAGCTATCCATTTTTTCATTGCGATTCACTTTGCAGGTTACGGTCCATGAAATACAGGCCGTGTAAAACTAAATTATCCACGATGCTGCAGGGTATTGTCACCGCTAAGCCAGTTTTTATTAATGCCGCATCGCCGCCACTGATGATAACGTGGGGTGGTTTGTTGTCGTTTGCTGTTAAGGCTGCAGACATTTCCTTGATGGCACCTACGACGGCGTTTAAGGCGCCGAATTGCATGGCATCCTCTGTGTTACGGGCAAATTTTGTTTGCTCAGTGAGTTTGCTGCTAGAGCTTGTTTCCGGTAATTGCGCGGTGGCTTGCGTCAAACTCTGTTGCATCAAATGCAAGCCTGGCAGTATCCAGCCCCCCAGAAAATCAGCTTGCACGCCACGGACGGAGAGAGCGTCTATGGTAACGGCCGTGCCTGCGCACACCACCACGCAAGAGGTTTTTTGCATGCAATAAGCGGCCATCATGGCAGCGAAACGGTCGCTGCCTAATGCCTGCGCCACTTGATAGTGGTTGCGCAGGCCGGCCATGTCGGCTGGCGATTGCACTGTGTGCATGGGTGCTGGGCTTCCGGCCAAGCGTTTGATTATGCTGGCTTGATGCGCAGCACCTGCAACATTAGAGACGATAATGCGTTGGTATGCCGATGCCGATGGGAAGGCTAGGTTGGCTAATTCGCTGTTTAAGCCGCTGCCGAAGTCGACGATTTCCCCTGCGCTGTTAAACACTGCCCATTTGGTTTTGCTGTTACCGCTGTCTATGCATAAAAGCATGCTAAGTCTAATCCCCGCTGGTTTGGCAAAAATGCCGCATAGTTATGTGCGCAAAGTCTATACAATCTGACGCAATTTAATCTTAATGAACGGTAAAAAAACTTCAATTCTAGCACCATGATTGGTTAGTTAGCTTTACGTAGGCTGATTTCACCTGATGAGAAGCGTTGTTCACCCAGTGCGCTGTTCACCAACAAAATCCCGTCATCGGCCACGCCCGCAACCGTGCCCACCGTCTCTCTGCCATCTGGATGCAGCATGCGCACGGCTTGTTGATGAAATGCATGGTGGCCAGTCCATTCATCACGCAAACTGGTGAAGCCTTGCTGTTCAAACTGGCTTAATACTTGCGCTAGGTGTTTGAGTAGGGTGCCAAGTAAAAGGTTGGGGTCTATGCTTTGTGGGGCAGCGCTGGCGATATCGGTCACCGCTTGGTCTATTTGCTGCTTTAGTTTGGATGGCAAATTCAAGTTGATGCCTATGCCTATCACGGCTGCGCTGGGGCCTTCCATGTCGCCTTGTAGTTCTATCAGTATGCCGGCTAATTTCTCTGGCACCCCTTGTGAGTTAAGAATTAATACGTCATTTGGCCATTTAAGTTGAGCGCGGCTGATGCCTAGGCTGTGTAGGGCGCGTATTAAGGCCACGCCTACAGCTAAGCTTAAGCCGGACAGTGCCGAGGCCCCGCATTGAAAGCGCCATAGCAAAGAAAAAGTCAGGCTAGCACCTAAGCCGGCCTGCCAATTACGCCCGCGTCTGCCGCGGCCGTTGCTTTGCAAATTGGCAGCGACGCAAGTGGCATGCGCTAAGCCTTGGTTGAGCTTTTGCATCATGTAACTGTTGGTGGAGGCTAGGTGGTCGTGCACTTCCAATTTAAACCAAGCGCGCTGCTCGCCTATGGCCTGTGCGATGGCTTGTTCGTCTAATAAGGTCAGCGCTTGCGGCAATTTATAGCCGCGGCCACGCACCGAATACAATTCCACCCCTAACTTTTCTGCCTCCTGCAAGGCATTCCAGACCGTGGCACGCGAGACTTTACATTGTTTGGCAATGGCCTCACCGGAATGGAATTTACCATCGGCGAGCAAACGTAAAATTGGAAAGGTTAGGGCGTTCATAGGCAAACGCAGTTTATCACAGGCGCAACAGCCATGGCATGGCCTGCGGCTAATTGGCCTAGAGGCCAGATATTTGCCGACTATGGTGTAAAATAAGCGACATTATTTTTTAATTAAGTCCACCATGGCATCAGAAAAAGCACCCATTCCATTAGGCTCGAATTTTATCCGCGCCATCGTTGAAAAAGACATAGAGCAAGGCGTGTATCGCACCCGAAAATGGGCAGGCAGCCCTGGCGACGCGGTTCATCAGTCAGCAGGCCAGGTGGATCAAGCAAAAATCCGCACGCGTTTTCCACCTGAACCGAACGGCTATTTGCACATAGGCCATGCCAAATCCATCTTTTTAAATTTTGGTTTAGCGCGCGATTACGCTGGCGTTTGCCATTTGCGTTTTGATGACACCAACCCAGAAAAAGAAAGCCAAGAATACGTAGACAGCATCACCGATGCAGTGAAGTGGTTGGGTTTTGATTGGCATAATGGTGGCGAACAAAATCTGTATTTTGCTAGCAATTATTTCGACTTCATGTACCGTGCGGCCGAGTGTTTAATCGAACACGGCCACGCCTACGTGGACAGCCAAACAGCGGATGAAATGCGCCTTAATCGCGGCAGCTTGACCGAAGCCGGTAAAAATTCACCCTGGCGTGATCGCAGCGTGGCCGAAAATTTAGCCTTATTCCGTGCCATGCGCGACGGCCAACATGCCGACGGCAGCTTGGTGTTACGTGCCAAGATAGACATGGCTTCAGCCAACATCAACTTGCGCGACCCGGCAATTTACCGCGTGCGCCGTGCGCACCATCACAATACCGGCGACAAATGGTGTATTTACCCTATGTATACCTTTGCTCATCCGATTGAGGATGCCTTGGAGCAAATTACCCATTCCATTTGCACCTTGGAGTTTGAAGATCAGCGTCCTTTTTACGATTGGCTATTAGGCCGTCTGGCTGAAGCCGGATTGCTGGCTCAGCCTTTGCCTAAGCAATACGAATTTGCCCGTTTAAATCTGACTTACGTGGTGTTATCCAAACGTAAATTGATCCAGTTGGTGGATGAGAAGCACGTGGCTGGCTGGGATGACCCGCGCTTGCCTACCCTGGCCGGCGCCCGTCGCCGAGGTTACACAGCAGAAGGCTTTAAATTGTTCACCGATCGCATAGGCGTGTCCAAAGCCGATTCCTGGATAGATTACAGCACCTTAGAGGATTGCATGCGCGAAGTGCTCAATGAATCAGCCGAGCGCCGCATAGCGGTGTTAGACCCCATTAAGTTGGTGATTGATAATTACCCGGTTGCTCAGGTTGAGGATTGCTTTGCGCCTAATCACCCGCTTAAGCCTGAGTTGGCTAAGCGCGTGGTGCCATTAAGCCGCGAGCTATGGATAGAGCGTGAGGATTTCATGGAAGAGCCCAGCAAAGGCTTTTTTAGGTTGATGCCCGATGGCTTGGTACGCTTACGCTACGGATACGTGGTGAAATGCACTGGTTTTGAGAAAGATGCTACTGGCAAAGTCACTGTGGTGCATTGCGAGTATTTACCAGACACCAAATCAGGCACGCCAGGTGCCGACAGCATTAAGGTGAAAGGCAATATCCATTGGGTGTCGGTGGCCCATGCCTACGAATGCGAAGTGCGTTTGTACGACAGATTGTTTAAGGAGGCGCATCCGGGTGAGGGCGATAAAGACTTTTTAGATGACATCAACGCCGATTCGGTGAGGGTGATACGTGCACAGTTAGAACCCAGTTTGAAAGAAGTGCAGGCGGAGTCGCGTTTCCAATTTGAGCGTCACGGTTATTTTGTGGCCGATAAAAAAGACAGTTTGGCTGGCAAGCCGGTGTTTAATCGCACCGTCACTTTGCGTGATGCATGGCAAAAATAAGCCCTAATCTGGCTGGTTTTTAGCCAAATTTAAATGAAAAAATTTATTACTTATCGATTGTTTATTGAAGTAACTGAATTTTTAACATTAACTGTAGGTAAGTTGGGGAAATTCGATTTCCCAGCTGGCCATTACGTATACACCGGCAGCGCCAAGGCCAATCTAGAATCGCGCATTGCCCGCCATTTAAGTAAAGATAAAAAACTCAAATGGCACATTGATTATTTGCTTAATGCCCCTGGCGTGCATGTCATCCAGGTTACCCGTTCAATTGAAACCGAATGCGCTTGCAACCAAAATACGCCAGGCAATTGTTTGGTAGCTAAGTTTGGAGCCAGCGATTGCCGGTCCGGCTGCATCAGTCACCTAAAGTACCAAGCTTAAGCTGATTTAGGCCGCCGTTTGTGTTGATAACGGTAAGCCAACAGAATAATCAGTCCGGCTACATTGGGTAGCCACACTTCAGGGTTAGACCACGGTATGCCGTCTATGGTGAAATCCGAAATAGGCCAAAATATCGGTGTGGGAAAGTAGCTAAGGCTATGAAAAGGAAAGTCTAAAACAATGTGAAATGGCCATGCCAGCATGGCAAAGGCAATATCCCGACGCCAGAACGCCACCAAGGCTATGATGGGTATGCACACGACAAAGCTGTGCCAGATGTCATAGGAAATAAACAGCCAGCTAGGCATGCCTATGATGGAAGGTGGGCCAGCTTGAAAGCTGCCATCGATTAATCTGCTTAGCAGATACGCCCCGAACGAACATAAGTCCGGTAACGCGCCAAATAGCAAGGCTAGGCGGGCGTGCTTGCGGTAGCCAAATAATCCGTAGCCCCATAAGGCATGACTTAAGGTATCCATAGTTTATCCGTGTTATTAAATTGAGGCATGGTGCAAGCCTAAGCATTGCTGGCAGTTAAAAATCACTCAGGCTATTTTTATATCCCCGAAGCTTAGCACTAGCAAGTAAAATCTAGGCTAATTATTTTTATTAAGTGCATGGCGTGAACATTACCGTAGATTGCGATTTAAATGCCAGTTGGCTGCATGCTCTAGGCAGCCCGACCTTGTTGCAATTGCTGGCAAAAGGTCAGGTGCAGCAGCATCCGATGCCGCTTGAGGCCTTGATAGCCGAGGAGTTTGGCCTGACGGCAACGCCGGATTACCCCTTGGCTGCCATAGCGGCCCATGCTGACGGCGTCAGCGTGGATGGCCGGTATTGCTTGCGAGCCGATCCCGTGCACTTGGTTTTGCAGCGCGATTGTTTTAGTTTGCACGAATCGTTTCCTTTGCCACTAAGCCAGGTCGAAGCTCAGGCGCTGGTCGCCAGCCTAAATCAACACTTCAGTCGGGACGGCCTGCATTTTATGCTGGGCGCGTCCGGCGCATGCTATTTGTTATTAAACGGTACACCGCAAATACAAACCACCTTGCCCAGCGTGGCTTTGGATAAAAATAGCCACGATTTTTTGCCGCAAGGAAACGACGCCCCGTATTGGCTGGCTTTGCTCAATGAAGTGCAAATGCTCTTGCACGAACACCCGATTAATTTAGCACGTGAAGCCGATGGCCAGTTGGCTTTAAACAGCGTGTGGTTTTGCGCGGGCGGCACTTTGCCGACTAAGCCATCGCTGTTAGCCCATCAAGCTAGCTTGATGGCTAACAGCAAGCTCTACGAGGGCATGGCTAAACTAGCCGCGCTGCCTTTTGCGCCGCTGCCAGATAGCTTGGCACATGTTTTACAGCAACCAGCCTCGACCATGCGTTTGCATTTGCCCTGCACGGAGGCGTTGGATGCGCTATGGCTGATGCCACTTTGGCAGGCCTTAAAGCAAGCAAAGATCAACCAGCTAACCTTAAATTTAGGGTTTTATGAGCGCTTGATACAGCTCAGCATTAGGCCGCGTGATGTGTATAAATTTTGGCGCCGACCCCGTGCGCTACAGGCGTATTGGTCATGACGAAAATAATACAGCGCAGCCAACATCCTGATGCGGCTTTAGCCTTACAAGAAAGTGGCCTTAGTCCGCTGATGGCAAGATTGCTGGCTGCCCGTGGGCTAGAACGCGCTCAGCAAATACGGGCTAATTTAAGCGATTTACTTGCTCCACAAACGCTTACGAATAACACCAGTATGGCGAAGTTATTAGCCGACGCCATCGCTGCCGATAAAGCCTTGTTAGTGATAGGCGATTACGACGCCGATGGCGCCACCGCAACGGCAGTCGCGGTGAAAGGCTTAAGGGCATTTGGCGCCAGAGTGGATTTTTTGGTACCTAACCGGTTTGAATACGGCTACGGATTGACTCCGGAAATCGTTGCCTTGGCAGCCACCAGAAAGCCGGATGTGATTATTACAGTAGACAATGGCATTGCCAGTGTTGACGGGGTAGAGGCAGCCAATGCCTTGGGTTTGCAGGTGTTGATTACCGATCACCATTTGCCTGGGCAAGTTACACCAGCGGCGACCTGCATTATCAATCCCAATCAGCACGGCTGCCAATTTGCCAGCAAGCATTTGGCTGGCGTGGGCGTGATCTTTTATGCCTTGCTGGCCTTACGGGCGGAGTTGCGCTTACGCGGTGCCTACCTAAGCCAGCCCGAGCCCAATCTAACTGAACTGCTTGATTTGGTGGCCTTGGGTACGGTGGCCGATTTGGTTAAATTGGACGACAACAATCGTATCTTGGTTGAGCAAGGCTTGCGTAGAATACGCGCCGCAGCATGCTCGCAAGGCATATTGGCCTTATTGCGTGTCAGTGGCCGACAAGCCCAAGCTTGCAATGCGCAAGATTTGGGTTTTTATGTTGGCCCACGCTTAAATGCCGCTGGCAGGCTGGATGACATGAGCTTAGGCATACGTTGTTTGTTGGCCGAAAGTGAGGCCGAGGCAAACGGCATGGCGCAACAGTTGCAGGATTTGAACTTGGAGCGACGCAATATAGAAGCGGACATGCAAGAGTCAGCCAATGTAAGCTTGGATGGCATCAAGGTGGCGGATCAATACGCTATTTCCTTGTACCAAGCCGAATGGCATCAAGGGGTGATTGGTATTTTAGCCTCTCGCATAAAAGAGCGTTACCATAGGCCGGTGATTGCTTTTGCTGATGCCGGTGATGGCGTGTTGAAGGGGTCGGGGCGTTCGATAGCCGGCTTGCATCTTCGGGATGCTCTGGATGCCTTAAGTAAGCAGCAGCCTAGCTTGATTTTAAAATTCGGCGGTCATGCCATGGCAGCAGGCTTGAGTATCAAACGGGACGATTTTGCTGCCTTTGTTACAGGTTTTGAGGCCGTGGTCAGAGGGCTGATCAGTGAGGCAGATTTGCAAGCGGTGCTGGAGGTGGATGGCAATTTATCGGCGGCGGAAATGAATTTCACTACCGCACAGCAACTGGAAACGCAGGTTTGGGGCCAGGGTTTTGCGCCGCCGGTGTTTTGCGAAGAGATCGAGATCGTGTCGCAGCGCTTGGTGGGCGAGAAACACCTGTCGCTCAAAATGAAACACCAAGGCCAGCCGGTGGACGGCATCTGGTTTGGCCGCACCGAGCCTTTGCCCGCCAAGGTGAAGCTGGCCTACCGGCTCGATGCCGATGAGTGGCAAGGCCAAAAGCGGGTGCGCTTTC
>CALFXV010000093.1 GCA_937957775.1 uncultured Methylotenera sp.
CGGCGGTGATGGCATCCGCACCATGGCGCATCAGGTCTTCCCGACTCAAATAGAGCAGCCTAGGCTGCGCTTTTTCGGCTTGTTCACGCCAGGTTTCAAAGGTAGCGGCCTGATGAATGTCGGCCGGAATTTTGCTGTCGTAAAAGTCAAACAATTGCTGGTCATCGACCAACACATCTTGCCGGCGAGCTTTGTGCTCCAACTCCTCGACTTCGGCGATCAACCGTTCGTTGGCGCTAAAAAACGCTGCGCGGCTATCGAACTCGCCGTGCGCCAAGGCCTCGCGTATGAAAATCTCACGCGATTCTTTGCCGTTGATGGGGCCGTAATGCACCCGGCGTTTAGGAATTATGGTTAGGCCGTACAAGGCCACCCGCTCCCAGGCGTTTACCATGCCCATTTTCCTGTCCCAGCGTGGATCGGAGTATTGGCTATCGGTTAAGCCTCTGGCCAAAGGCTCTATCCAATCCGGTTCGATTTTAGCCACACAGCGTGCATACAATTTGCTGGTATCGACCAATTCTGCCGCCATCACCCACTTCGGTTTGGCTTTTTTCAAGGCCGAGCCGGGAGCCAAATAAAAGCGTATGCCACGGGCACCGGAATAGGCTTCGTTGTCGCCGTCTTTAAAGCCTATGTTACCTAGCAAACCGGCCAATAAGGCGCGATGGATTTGTTCGTAACTGGCGGCTTTGTCGTTGGCTTTAAATTCCATTTCATCGGCAATTTGCTTGATTTGCCCGTGCAACTCACGCCACTCTTTTAAGCGCAAAAAAGACAAGAAATGGCTGTGGCACTGATTCAATAAGTCTTTATTGGATTTTTTGTTTTTTAAGGCGGCGTCAAAAAAATCCCACAATTTCAAATAGCTCATGAAGTCTGAGCCCTCACCGGCAAACTTAGCATGGGCGTTATCGGCCGCTTCTCGCTTGTCCATGGGGCGCTCGCGCGGGTCTTGTATGCTCAAAACGCTGGCGA
Organism: uncultured Methylotenera sp.; assembly: GCA_937957775.1. Taxonomy (GTDB): domain Bacteria; phylum Pseudomonadota; class Gammaproteobacteria; order Burkholderiales; family Methylophilaceae; genus Methylotenera. The sequence goes on from CALFXV010000093.1 coordinate 979, forward strand.
TAATGAGGATTTCGTTTAAGCAAGACTCGCGTTTAGCCGCCAATATCATGCGACCCACACGCGGGTCCAAGGGCAATTTTGCTAATTGCAAGCCGATATCGGTAATCTGTCGCTGGCTGTCCACCGCTCCCAACTCTTGCAACAGTTGGTAGCCATCGGTGATCAAGCGGCTGCTAGGCGCTTCTATGAATGGAAAATCGTTTATGTCACCTAAACGCAATGCAGCCATGCGCAGAATGACGCTGGCCAAGGAACTGCGCAAGATTTCCGGTTCGGTAAATTCCGCACGTCCCGCAAAGTCCTGCTCGGAATAGAGACGCACGCACACGCCATTGGAAACTCGACCGCAACGCCCGGCCCGTTGCTTGGCGGCCGCTTGGCTGATTTTTTCGATTTGCAATTGCTCGACTTTAGCGCGCGTGCTGTAGCGATTGACCCGGGCCAAGCCGGCGTCAATCACATACTTAATGCCGGGCACGGTGAGGGAAGTTTCTGCCACATTGGTGGCCAAAACGATGCGGCGACTGCTGTGGCTTTTGAAGATTTTTTGCTGGTCTTCTATGCTCAGACGGGCGAACAAGGGCAACACTTCGATGTGCTTGAGTTTGGCCGAGCGGCCTTGGTATTTACGTAAATGCTCGGCGGTATCGCGTATCTCGCGCTCGCCCGGTAAAAACACCAATATGTCGCCATCGCCTAAGCGCAATAAATCGTCGGCGGCATCCAGTATGGCCTCTTCTATGGCCTCCTCCTCGTCGTCCTCTTCCAGCCAACGAGCTTCGGTTTGCGGTTTGCGGCTGATGCCCAGCAAGCTTGCGTCTTCTGACTCAATGTCGCCTAGCTCGGCATCTTGCGCCTGCTTTTCCGCAAACGCATCTTTAGCGCGAAAGCCAGATTTGCCTAGAGGGCGATAACGCACTTCCACTGGATAAGTACGGCCGGATACTTCTATCACCGGCGCACCATTAAAATGCTTGGAAAAGCGATCGGCATCAATGGTGGCCGAGGTGACGATGACTTTTAAATCGGGGCGCTTAACCAGCAACTGCTTTAAATAACCCAAGAGAAAATCGATGTTCAGGCTGCGCTCGTGCGCCTCATCGATGATGATGGTGTCGTAAGCATTGAGAAATTTATCCCCTTGGGTTTCTGCCAGCAAAATACCGTCCGTCATTAATTTAACGTAGCTGGATTCACTTAGCTTATCGTTAAAGCGGACTTTGTAGCCTACTGCCTCGCCCAGCGGGCTTTGCAATTCTTGGGCAATGCGACTGGCGACCGAGCGAGCGGCGATGCGCCGCGGCTGGGTGTGCCCTATCAGGCCAGCCACGCCCCTACCCAATTCCAAACAAATTTTAGGCAGTTGAGTGGTTTTACCGGAACCGGTTTCGCCGCAAACGATAACCACTTGGTGCTGCCGAATAGCAGCAGCAATCTGTTCTTTTTTGCCACTGACCGGCAATTCCATTGGATAACTGGGCTTGGGCAGATTGGCTAATCTGGCGTTATATTTCTGTTGCGACGACCCTGTCTTTTGCTTGATTTCAGCCAACAAGCGCTGCGCTTTAGCCTTGTCACCAGCATCCGCTGGGTTCTTAGCCAAGGCCATGGCCTCACGGAACTTCCTACGCAGGGCATGCCTATCTTGGAGCATGCAAGTCGACATGGCTGCCTCAAAAGGGGCATGACTTAAATTAGCGGGTATGGCACTGGCCGGGGAATTTGCACTCATAAGCAACCATTTTAACATGCCTAACCGCCGCGCTGGCTTATGTTGAGCCGGCTAGTTTATTTGCCGACAGAGCCGAGCAAACAAAGTTATGGGCTAAAGAACACTTGCTGCCAGAGCGCGCTGACGGATGACATCCATGTCCTCGCCACCTTGACCTACGTCAATAGCAAGGGCAACGACCTCTTTACCGGTTGCCTCTTTTAGCCAACCGATACCAACTGAGGTATCCAACCCACCTGAATAGGCAAGTACTACACGTTCTGACATTTTGCTCCTTAAATACCCAAACCAAAAAGCGTCTTTGGGATTACTTTGATTTTACTTCCCACTCTGCGCTAACCAAACCATGAGTGCCTTTTGTGCATGAAGCCTGTTCTCAGCCTGATCCCAAATAACTGACTGAGCACCATCCAGAACTTCAGCGCTGATCTCATAGCCTCTGTATGCAGGTAGACAGTGCAAGACGATTGCATCAGTCTTGGCATGACCCATAAGAGCTGCATCGATAGTGAAACCTGAGAACGCACGAACTCTCTCCTGCTTCTCACTCTCCTGCCCCATTGACACCCAGGTATCGGTAGCCACAACATCGGCACCGGCAACTTTTGCTGCCTGCAAATAACGGTCAAACACCATGGCCACGCCGCGCACAAAAAACCAGCCCATGGGGGTAACCTGGATACCTGTTTCGCTCAACTCAACCAGCCCTTGGTCTTGCATCGCTTGCAGTTGTTCCAGTTCTTTGACAAACAGGCTTTTGAAGTCCACCAGCCACGCCAGATTGATGGACTCGTACTGCAAGTGCCCTTGG
>CALFXV010000094.1 GCA_937957775.1 uncultured Methylotenera sp.
CAGAGCGCCCTCAAGCAGGACGCTACCGACAGTTTTACCAAGTAGGAATCGAAGCTATCGGGCTGGATGATCCGGCGATCGATGCAGAGGTTATTGCGATAGCCGACGCGGGTTTCAAAGCACTAGGTCTTAAGAAGTATCGATTAGAGCTGACGTCATTAGGCGATGCCCAATCACGTGCGGCGCACAGAGTTGATCTGCTCAATTTCATCGCCACCTTGGATCTTGATGAAGCAACCGCTGCACGAGCAAATATCAATCCATTACGACTTTTTGATGACAAGCGTGAAGAGATGAAGAAGGCGATGGAAAATGCGCCATTGCTCATAGATTACTTAACCAGCGAGTCTCGCGACCATTTCAATCAGGTGATTTCATATTTAGATGCACTGAATATTTCATATGTATTAAACCCTCGAATGGTTCGCGGATTGGATTACTACACCGGAACAACTTTTGAATTTGTCCATGACGATTTAGGCGCCCAAAGTGGAATAGGCGGTGGCGGGCGTTATGACGGATTGATGGAAGTCCTTGGCGGACAAGCTCTCTCTGGTATCGGCTTTGGTCTCGGTGTTTTTTGGGCTGTTTAGTGCTTTTGCCTTGCACCGTTATCGGCGCTTCACTGGCCGCGGCTTGCTGTCCTCCTTGGCCAGCACGCCTTTGGTGATGCCAGACGTGATTGTTGGCCTGTCCTTATTACTGATGCTGGTGTCCGCGCAACAAGCCCTAGGCTACCCTGAGCGTGGCTTATTCACCATACTACTAGGCCACGCCTTGCTTGGTACGGCTTACGCCACGGTAGTGGTGCGTTCGCGCTTAACGGAAATGGACAGCAAGTTGGAGGAAGCCGCCATGGATTTAGGCTGCCGGCCATGGCAAGTGTTTAGCTTGGTGACCTTGCCATTGCTCATGCCGGCTTTGCTATCGGCTTTCTTGCTAACTTTCACCTTGTCTTTTGATGACGTGGTCTTATCGTCCTTCTTGTCTGGGCCAGGCTACTCGACCATGCCCATGGTAATTTTTTCCCGCGCGCGCTTAGGCTTGAACCCCAGCATCAACGCCTTAGCCACCGTCACCATCGTCATTGTCTCGGTGGTCGTCATCGCATCCACGCTTTACAGCCTGCGCCAAGAACGCCAACGTAAACGCGACATAGTGCTGGCTAACTTCCAATAATATCTTCGTCACAATGCCTTAGGCAAATTAATGCCTATTTGCACCGATCAGCAATCAAATCAAAAAAAGTAATTGTCAGCTTGCCGTAAGGTTGGCTGGGTATGATGCCCTTAATGAAATGCAGTACGCCGCTTATTGCTAGGCTAGACGTTTCATTAAAAACGTTATTTCAATATTATTTTTGGAGATTTACATGAACAAAATTTTAGCCTCACTATTAGCTGGATCAGTTGCATTAGCAATCGGTTCAACAGCATTTGCAGCAGATGCTGCTAAGCCAGTTGATGCAACCAAAGCAGAAACAGTTGCACCAGCAAAAGCCGATTCAGTTAAAACTGAAAAAAAGAAATCAAGCAAAAAAGCTAAAGATGAAGCAAAACCAGCTGAGGTTGCTCCGGTTGCAAAATAACTATCTCCCTTAAGGTTTAATCTGGTTAATTAAACAAGCTTGAAAAGGCCGGCGGCAAAAACTGCCGGCTTTTTTTAAAAAATAAACACCTAGCTAACGGACACACATGCAAAAAGATCAAGAACAAACAAAGTCTGATTTAGTAAAAAATCTAAATCCTGGTTCATAGGAATAGGCATAGGGCTCATCCTTTTAGCTGGCGGCTTAGTGTTTGCTGCAGGGAAAGCCGCCATAGACAAAACCAACACCTTGGAATTTTGTATTTCTTGTCACGAAATGAAAGACAACAACTTTGAAGAATACAAAACAACCATACATGCCAGAAATAGAACGGGCGTAAAGGCCATTTGTTCAGACTGCCATGTCCCCCATGGATTTGTTGACACAGCCAAACGAAAAATCATGGCAGTTAATGACATTTACCACCATTTAATTGGCACAGAAGACACCAAAGAAAAATTTGAAGCGCACCGCTTGGAGCTTGCGAAAAAAGTTTGGAAACACATGAAGGAAACCGACTCGGCCGAATGCAGAAATTGCCATGACGTTAAAACCATGGACCCAGAGCAACAAGGGCCAACCGCTCGCAAGCAACACCAAAAAATTGGTGTAAACGGCAAAACCTGCATTGATTGCCATTACGGCATAGCCCACCATGAGCCTAAGGGCGGACTAGAGCCCGCAGACGCATTGAATTAATAATAATTTGTTTGACTAATAGGAGTAAGGTTACATGAAAAAACTACATCTACTATGGGGCTTAATACTGCTGGCCATATCTGGCCCGGCATTAGCCGTGCCAAGTTTTGCTAGACAAACCGGCCAAGACTGCGCGGCTTGCCACATAGGCAGTTACGGTCCGCAATTAACGCCGTATGGCATGAAATTTAAAATGGGCGGTTACACCGAATCAGACGGCAAAGAAGGTCACATCCCTTTGTCAGCCATGCTGGTTGAAAGCTTTACTAAAACCAAAAAAGACCAAACTGAAGCGGCTGCACCGCATTTTGGCAATAACAACAATGCTTCATTGCAAGAAGTATCTGTTTTCGTGGCCGGCCGCTTCACGGAAAACATAGGGGCTTTCAGTCAAATTACTTGGAGTGAGCCAGACCGTAAAACGTCCATGGACAACTTTGATTTACGCCTTGTGAAATCCATGCAAATTGCTGGTAATGACACGGTGTTGGGCGTCTCACTTAACAACAACCCCACCGTCCAAGATCCCTTCAACTCGGCTGGATGGAAATTCCCCTTCATAGGTTCCGAATTGGCCCCTACCCCAACGGCAGGGCAAATCATAGCCGGTGGCTTAGAAACGCAAGTGTTTGGCACCACAGCTTATGCGTTGTTTGACAATCACTGGTATGCAGAATTGGGCGGGTACAAATCCTTCTCAAAAAACATGCTAAACAAAATGAATATCGATTCCGCAGAAACCGACAAAATTAGTGGCGTTTCCCCATATTGGCGCCTGGCTTATTTTAACGACATGCACAAAAGTGCTTATAACATCGGCTTATTCGGTATGAATACGCACATATTGCCTGGCCGTGAGGCAGGTCTAACGGACAAATACACCGATATAGGCATTGATGGGTCCTACCAATTCTTGGGCACACGCGAACACGTGATGACGGTCAATGGCAGCTATACGCACGAACACCGCCAACTGGATGCAAGCTTTGCAGCAGACTCTGCTATTCAGAAAAATGGCCATCTTGATCGCTTTGATGTGAACACCTCTTACCATTACAACAAGAGCTACGGTTTGACGCTAGGTCTGTTTGACATCAAAGGTAATACAGATAATGCACTATACAGCTCGGGAGAAGCCGATTTTGGAAGCGCAAATGGTTCACCCAATTCGCGCGGCTACACCTTGCAAGCCGATTGGACACCACTGGGTAAAGAAAACTCATGGGGGGCACCGTTTGCCAATATGCGCCTTGCAGTGCAATACACCGGCTACACCAAATTTAATGGTGCTAAAAAGGACTACGATGGCGAAGGCAGAAATGCTAGCGACAACAACACCTTGTACACCTCGTTATGGTTTGCCCTATAAGGCTTAAGGAAAATGATGAAACGTATATCTGTAATTTTTATGGCAACAGCCTTACTTATTAGCCTGTTACCAACAGTTTATGCCGCTGGCGATGCCGCCAACGGGAAAAAAGTTTACGAAGAGGAATGCTCCGATTGCCACAGCGTCACGGCTGGCAAGCACAAAAAAGGACCATCCTTCTTCGGCGTTGTGGGTCGAAAATCTGCTGCCATAACGGAGTTTAATTATTCCGATGCCATGCGAGCCAAAAATATTACTTGGACAGCGGATGTAATTAACGACTACATAAAAGCACCTAAAAAATACCTGCCTGGAGGCAAAATGAAATACGATGGCTTGGATGATGAAAAATCACGCGCCGATGTCATCGCTTTCATTACTAGCTTGCATTAAAGCTAGAGCACAATCTATTAAAAATAACGCCGCGCTTTGCGGCGTTATTGCATCCCACCCTTCGCCTTGTAAAATGCCATCCGAGCTTATAATAACAATAAACTGATCCCCTTGATTAAATTGAGGCGCTCGCTTTTTACCTGTCCAATCACCTTTTACTGAGAACGTCTATTGCATGCGCTTATTACTTATTGAAGACGATTTAATTCTCCAGGATGGACTAGAGCGAAGCTTTAGCAACGCCGGTTATGCAGTCGATGTGATGAGCGATGGCGAAAGCGCCAACCAATTGCTGGCCTATCAGGAATACGACATTATTATTTTGGACTTAGGCTTACCTAAACTAGGTGGATTTGAGTTATTAAAAGAACTAAGAGCTAGGGGCAGCAAAACCCCAGTATTGATATTAACTGCCTTAGAAGACACCCAGCATCGCGTTAAGGGGTTGGACTTGGGCGCGGACGATTACCTTACAAAACCTTTTAATCTGGCTGAATTAGAGGCGCGAGTGCGAGCGCTGATAAGAAGAGGGGTGTCTGGTGGGGCTGCCAAAATAAGTCTTGGGGACTTGGTTTTTGATACAACCAATCGTCAATGCAGTTTCAAACAAACGCCCTTAGCCCTAACATCGCGAGAATTAGCCTTACTGGAAGTGTTAATGCTAAAAGCCACAAAAGTGGTCAGCAAGTCTGCTATTTTGGAACACCTGTGCAACTGGGATAGCGAGATAAGCGACAATGCCATTGAAGTGAACGTATCCAGATTGCGCAAAAAGTTAAATGCATTTTCTATCGAAATCCTAACCATACGTGGCTTAGGCTACTTATTGTCAGATTTAAATACGCCTCATGACACACACCAAGACTAATTCCATTCGACAAAAGCTATTAAATTGGCTGCTTATATTGCTGATACCCTCATTCCTATTGGGCTCGATATCCGCCTATTACACAGCCACTTATTTTTCCAACCTAGCCTATGACAGGGCACTATTTAGAGTCGCCTTAGCCGTGGCTGAGCAAGTGACTGTAAAGAATGATAAGGTAAAGATAGACCTGCCAGAGAGCACACTCAAACTAATCGAGTTCGACATAGACGATTGGATTTACTACCAAATACAAGACAGCAATCACCGCGTCATTTTTGGTTACCTCAACTTAAGCGCGCCAAAAGTCATGCCTAAACCAAATCAAGCGGTCTATTACGAAACAAGCTTCAAACAAAAGGCATTGCACATGGTTGCCTTCAATTTACCCCTGACTGAGCTTGGCGCTAAAGGCAATGTCACTATATTGATAGGAGAAAGCACCCAAAAACGCGACAAGATGGCCAATGAAATTATTGCCATCATGTTAGCGCCGCAAATTTTATTAATACTCTTAATAATATTTGCCATCAATTTGGCCATAAAACGCGGTCTTATCTCACTTGAAAATCTAAAAAAACTGATATTAAAAAGGCAGCCTGGAGACATGCAGGCATTAGATGAGCAAGATGCTCCAGAAGAATTGCAACCACTGATGCATGCCATGAACGAATTGCTAGCCAAAGAAAAAATAGCCGTCGATAAGCGCCGCCGATTCCTTGCCAATGCCGCCCATCAACTAAAAACACCGTTGGCCGGTCTTAAGGTTCAGGCTGATGCAGCGTTAAGAGAAAAAGATTTAGCCCATGTGCAACATGCACTAAAACAAATCAGCAACGGCAGTGAAAACCTGGCTAGATTAGCCAATCAACTGTTAAGCTTAGCCAGGGCCGAACCTGAAAGCGGCATGGATCAAAAATTGGAACAACTCGATTTAGTTGCGCTTGTGCATAAAGTCAGCATAGATTGGGTACCCAAGGCTTTGGATAAAAACATCGATTTAGGCGTCAAATGCCAACTAAATAATCTTATGATTAATGGCAACTCATTGTTGCTTCAAGAATTATTAAACAACTTGATAGACAATGCCATACGCTACAACCAAGCTGGAGCAATCATTACGGTCAGCCTAAATTTGCGTAAAAACGAAGCAGTGCTCTCGGTTCAAGACGATGGGGTTGGCATAGCTATTAAAGATCAAGAAAAAGTTTTTGAGCGCTTCTACCGCGTCTTTGGTAGCAACGAAAATGGGTGCGGCTTAGGCCTAGCGATAGTGCGTGAAATTGCCAATCAACACCATGCATCAGTAGCGTTAGGATACAGCGACATTAAGCATGGTCGTGGCACCTTGGTAACCGTTAGGTTTAAATTAGCAAACAATCAGGCTGGATTAAGCCGCTAGTCAGCCATGCTTTGAAAACGCCAATTTAAGGTAAAATGGCGCCCTTGTCTTAAATCAAAGATTCGTTTAACCCATGTCCACACTCGCGCCTACCGCTTTACAAGGTGAAATAAAACGCCGCCGCACCTTTGCCATTATTTCGCATCCGGATGCGGGTAAAACCACCTTAACTGAAAAGTTATTGTGGTTTGGAGGCGCCATACAAGTGGCCGGCGAAGTGCGTGGCCGTAAGGCTTCACGCCATGCCACGTCGGACTGGATGGAATTGGAAAAGCAACGCGGCATCTCCGTGACCTCATCGGTCATGCAGTTCCCCTACCGCGAACACATGATCAACCTACTGGACACCCCAGGCCATGACGACTTCTCTGAAGACACTTACCGCACCCTAACCGCGGTCGATTCCGCGGTCATGGTGATTGATGCTGTGAATGGCGTGGAAGCGCAAACCATCAAATTGCTTAATGTGTGCCGCATGCGCGACACCCCCATCGTCACTTTCATCAACAAACTGGACCGCGAAAGCCGTGAACCCATAGAGTTGCTAGACGAAATAGAAACCACACTGGGCATGGAATGCGCGCCCATGACTTGGCCTATAGGCATGGGCAAAAGCTTTAGGGGCGTCTACAACCTCTATACCGACAGCATTGCCTTCTTTGACCCGCGCGCCGAGAAAGGCACCTCGGAAATCATCCAAGGCCTAGACAACCCACGCCTGGATGAAGTGCTGGGCGCAGTGGCGGAGGAATTGCGCATCAACGTGGAGTTGGTCCGCGGCGCATCGCACAGCTTTGATGCCGAACGCTATTTAAGCGGCAAACAAACGCCGGTTTACTTTGGTTCAGCCATCAACAACTTTGGCGTGCAATCGCTATTGGATGCGGTGGTCGATTTGTCGCCTGCGCCACTGGCGCGCAATGCGGCCAGTCGCAGCGTAGCGCCGGATGAGAATAAATTTACTGGTTTTGTGTTTAAAATACAAGCCAATATGGACCCCAAGCACCGCGATCGCATTGCCTTCTTAAGGGTGTGTTCCGGTCGCTTTGAGCGTGGCATGAAAATCAAACAAGTCAGCACCGGCAAGTTGATGGCGGTAAACAATGCCATCACCTTTATGGCACAAGACCGCACCACCATGGACGAAGCTTACTCCGGTGACATCATAGGCATACCCAACCACGGCACCATCAAAGTGGGCGATACCTTTAGTGAAAATGAAAACCTAAAATTCACTGGCTTGCCTTCTTTTGCCCCGGAATTTTTCCGCAAAGCAAGATTAAAAAATCCGTTAAAAATGAAGCAGTTGCAAAAAGGTCTTCAACAACTAGCTGAAGAAGGAGCGTCGCAATTATTCCGCCCTATACTCAGCAATGATTTGATTTTGGGTGCGGTCGGCATGCTGCAATTTGAAGTGGTGGCGCATCGCTTAGAGCACGAATACGGCGTGGACATTGTGTTTGAAAATTACGATTGCTACACCGCGCGTTGGTTGCGCGGTAAAGACAGCGACTTAAGCGCGATTGCCGATAAATACGGGTTCAATGTGGCAATGGACGGGGCGAATGAATACGTCTACTTAGCGCCTAACCGCGTGAACCTACAAATGGCCCAAGAGCGCTACCCGGACATAGAATTTTTAGAAACGCGTGAGCTCACCTAAGCCCTCAAGCAAACAAACGGCTACGCCAGCATGCCCCTGCGACAGCGGCTTAAACTATCACGATTGCTGTCAGCCCTACCATCAAGGCCAGCCTGCACCCAATGCGCTGGCTTTGATGCGCTCCCGTTACAGCGCTTACGCCTTAGCATTGCCTGAGTATTTATTGGCAACCTGGCACCCCGACAGCAGGCCAAGTAGCCTGGATCTCAGCGAGGACGCCGCCATAAATTGGCTAGGCCTTGCCATCAAACTGGCCACGCCAGAGCAAGACAACAAGGCCACAGTGGAATTTGTCGCGCGATACAAAGTGGCAGGCAAAGCCTACCGTCTGCACGAGCGCAGTGACTTCATCAAACTAGACCGGCGCTGGTATTACCTATCTGGCAAGCAACCGGACGGGCATTAAGCGTTATTAAACGCCTCGCACAATTGGCTTAATAACTGTCCAAATATAGGCGTGATTTCAGCCACGCTGTGCGGGCTTTCGTCATCGGTACCGGCAATCACAAAGGCTACCGTTAGCTTATCTAAATTTTCTCTGAATTCAGACCAATGCGCCGCTTCGGCATCGCCTATCAACTGGAATTTATGAAATCCCGACTCTATGATTTCGATCAACTCGGCATCCGGCAAGCCGGCGAACAAGGTTTTAGCAATGGTGATCTGCGCCACGCCTAAATTGGGTGCGATGTCTTCTTGCGCCAATGGCGTGGTAAAAAAAGCGTAGGCTAGTAAGGCATACGCTTGGTAGACACTAAGCATGTCAAAGTTTTCACTGCGTTCGGCTAAAGGCGAGCGCTCCGCCGCTTGTATGGCTTTAAAGGTGACGTAGCAACTTAAATAATCGGCGGCAGCCAGCGCATCGTAATCGTTTAAATCGGCATTCGGTTTTTGCTCATCGTCACGCAGGGTTTCCGCCAAACATAGGGCGTGCATGAGTTTAATGCGTTTTGAATATTGAATTTCCATAGTGTGTCCTTGTCCGTCTTAATGGTTTTTTATAACGCCCTTGCAGGCAACTTCATTCATGTGGCCTAATCCAGCGCTGGCAGTTCCTCTAAGCGCTCATGCAGTTCCAACCAACGCTCTTCAGCCTGTTCGATTTGTTTAATGAGTTCGGCCTGCTTTTTCAGCAGATCCTGCAAGGCGGTTTTATCCGCGGCACTGTATAAGTCGTTGTCGTTTAAGCGCGCATCGCATGCCTGCTTTTCTTCCTGCCATGCCGCGATGCGACTATCCAAATCGGCCACCTCTTTAAGTAAAGGCCGGCGCTCGGCAATTCTGGCTTGGCGCTCGGCTTTGTTCATGGCCCGATCTTGCTTACCCGGTTTGACTTCCAGCGTCGCTTGCAGGTTTTGTTTTTCTTTTAAGCGCTGCTCATTTAACCACAAACTATAGGCTTCCAAGTCGCCATCAAAAGGCACAGCTTGTCCGTCGGCCACCAACACAAATTCATCGCAACTGGCGCGCAGCAAAGCCCTATCATGCGAGACCAACACCACCCCGCCTTGGTAGTCTTGCAAGGCCATGGTCAAGGCATGACGCATTTCCAAATCCAAATGGTTGGTCGGTTCATCGAGCAACAGCAAATTCGGCCGCGTCCAGATCAACAAGGCCAAAGCTAAGCGTGACTTCTCACCACCGGAGAAATTCAAGCACGGCGATCTCGCCATGTC
>CALFXV010000095.1 GCA_937957775.1 uncultured Methylotenera sp.
TGCCGCCCAACAGCAACAGACATTGCCGGTTCGCTTTGCCGTACTGATGTTGGCTGGCCAATTAAATGCCGATCAACTCAAAAGTCTAAGCTTGCGCTTAAAAGTGCCAAACGACAGTAAGGAATTGGCGCAATTGCTGCTTAAATTCCACGGCCTATGGCCGCAAATATTGACCATGTCGGCGCAGCAAATATTGGATTTTTTAATGGCTATGGATGCCATCAGGCAGCCATATAGGTTGATGGATTATTTAAGCGCGGTGCGCTGTTACTTCGGCGATTTAACAGTAGAGGCAAGCTGTCAGCCCAGTCTGGTGTTAAACAAAGCGCTAGCGGCTGCAGTCAGTATCGACGCCGGAGCCATCGCGCATGCTTGCACTGAGCCATTGCAAATTAAACAAGCCGTTTATGCCGCACGTTTGCAAGCGGTCAGTCAAGCGCTGTAGCTTTATTGCCCGCTAAACAAAGAGGCTATCCAGCGTCGTCCCGCATTAAACAATGCGGGTTGATACAGGCAGAGGCCTATAAGTAATGCGCTGTTCATGAGTGCAGTGACTAAATACAGGCTTGCGATGGACAGTCCCAATTTTAAGAGAGCGATGGACAGCACGCCGGACGCGACCATAAACAAGGCATTCAATACATTATTGCTCGCCATCACGCGCGCCTGATGGCTTTGTGCAACCGTGCTTTGCACGTAGGCATACAAGGGTACGATGTAAAAGCCACCAAACACACCCAGTAATGCAAGATCCAGCAGCACGCGGGCACTTGCAGGATCTTGTAGGCATTGCAAGTAATTGAGTGGGAGGGCGTTTAGCACCCCGGCCTGGTTGATTATGCCGCGACTGGCAAAGTATAAATCGATGCCAAACACGCCTAATCCCAAAGCCCCCCATAGCACTAAGCCCAGTTCTATTTTGCGTCTGGATAATGTTTCACAAAGCAATGAGCCCAAGCCTATGCCACATGAAAAAAGGCTTAATAACAATATGAACACGGTTTGATCACCATTTAAGCTGTCTTTAGCAAAAGCCGGAAATTGTGCAAGTAAGGTAGCGCCGTAAAACCAAAACCAAGAAATGGCCAGTAAGGCTAAGCCTATTTTTTTGTTTTGTTTAGCCCATAGTAAATTGTGCCAAGTGGCGCGAAAGGGGTGCCAGTCTATGCGTAATTCACTAGCGCCAGCGGGCGAGTAAGGTAGGCTAAGACTGGCCCAGTACCCAGCTAGTGCGATACCTATGGTGACAGCGCTAACAAGCAAGGCAGGCTGCGTTTGCAGCGCCAAGGCCACGCCCAGAATTTGCCCCAGCAGTATGGCTAAAAAAGTAGCGGATTCCACTAGGGCATTGCCGCCTATTAATTCGTCATCGGCTAAGTGCTGTGGGAGGTAGGCATATTTCACCGGACCAAACAAACTGGAGTGCACACCCATGAAAAATAAAGCCATCGTCAGTAGAGTCAGATCATACAAATAAAAGCCAAGGGCAGCAAAAAGCATGATGGCCATTTCCAACAGCTTAATGCGGCGCATCAGCATGGACTTTTCAAATTTGTCAGCCAGTTGCCCAGCCGTGGCAGAAAATAACAAAAAAGGCAGGATGAAAAGCGCCGGTAAGGCGCTGGCCATGAATGTGTAATCAATTTGACTTGTGCCTAAGCCACCAAACACCAGCAGGGTAATAAGAGCTGTTTTAAATACGTTGTCATTAAAGGCGCCCAGTAACTGGACCACAAAGAAGGGACGAAAACGCTGTTCTTGCAGTAAGTTAAATTGCATGGCGAGTGAGCTAGGCTTAAATAAAGGCTAGCCGCATCATAGCACGGGAAACAAGGGATGGATTTTAAGGCTAAGCGGCGACTTACAGCGCGCGTTTTTTGTTGCTATTGGCGCTTTGTTTGGACTTGTTTTTGGCTTTTACTTCATCGGCAGCGTCACTGGCCGCCTGTAACTTTTGCGCTTCTATGGCTGCTTCAGCGGCCCTTCTGCGTTCCAGTATGCGTGCTTGCGCATCAGCCAGTTCGTCTAGGGATATAACTTTGTCTTGGTTGCTGTCTACTTGGTTGAAGTGCCGAGCAATTTGCGGTAATTTTTCAGTAGCTTCTTGCCTGTCTATGGTGCCATCGTTGTCGTTATCGGCATCAAAAAAACGTGCTTCCAAGCTTTCTTGCATGGCGCGACGACGTTCTTCAATTCTATCGTGATCTTGGTCTATGGATCTGGCGTAGTCGTCCAGTGCTTTACGCAATTTTTCTCGGCTTTCTGGGCTAAAATTGAGCTCCAGTGTTTGTTGCAGGCCATCGTTGTTATTGTCCTCATTGGCGGCCAGTTTGCTGAGTTTGCTGTAGCCCTCAAAATAGCTTTTTTCCGCTGCCAGACTGTTTAAGCTGACGGCAAAAAGCGCGCCTAGCCAAAAGCAAAGCGGCTTAAAAGTGAGTAAGCGTTTTGAGGAAAGAAGAATCAATGCCTTAACTTTGTAAAGTTTAACCGGATTTAGACCAAGCATCATGGAGCAGGATTGTTAATTGATTGTTTCGAATCGGGTTGAAATTGTAAAAATTTGTAACAAATTCTTGTGTATTTATAGACTAAAAAAATGCCACTAAGTTCTGCTTGTGAGGGCTGCGTTTGTCAGCCCTAAATTGGTGGGCCATGGGCAAATTAATCGGCCTGCATTTGAAATTCAACAAAATTAGCATACACTGGAATATGAAAGCCATTAGCGAGCTATAGGCTTAAACTCTAAGCTAATTAATCGCCGTTTAACCTAAAAAATACACAGTGCGAGTGTCAATATGATCAATCAAAATAAAAAAATATTAGTCGTGGACGATGATGTGCGTTTGCGTGAATTGTTGCAGCGTTATTTAACCGAACAAGGCTACATCATTAAAGTGGCATCAGACGCCAATGAGATGGATGCTGTGTTAGCCAGCGAGCCGATTGATTTACTGGTGCTGGATTTGATGTTGCCAGGCGAAGATGGTTTATCTATCTGCCGGCGAATTCGTGGCACAGGGACTATATTACCCATCATCATGTTAACTGCACGCGGTGATGAGGTCGACCGTATCATAGGCTTGGAGATGGGCGCCGACGATTATTTGCCCAAGCCATTTAATCCGCGTGAATTGTTAGCGCGTATTAATGCCGTGATGCGCCGGCACGAGCGTTTGCAACCCAGTGCGCCGGCTTTAAATGTCGATAACGTGGCCATAGGCGATTTTATTTTCAGCGCCAGTAGCCGCTCTCTGACGAAGGACGGGGTGTCCATTACCATCACTAGCGGCGAATTTGCTTTGCTCAAAGTCTTTGTCGATCACCCGCGTCAACCCCTGTCTCGCGATCGTTTAATGCAGTTGGCACGTGGCCGTGAATTGGATGTGTTTGACCGCAGTATAGACGTGCAGGTATCGCGCTTACGTAAACTCATAGAGCCGGATGTGGCGCACCCGCGTTATCTGCAAACGATGTGGGGCTTTGGCTACGTCTTTATTCCTGACGGCGCGCTCGACGAGTAAGGACATAGACCATGCAGGCTACTTTCCTCTTCTTCAAGCAGATCGCCATTTGAAAACGATACCCCTTCCTAAAACCCTGCTGGCCAGGGTGATGCTGCTGATTGCTGTTTTATTAGCAGTGGCGCAAGTGGCATCCTTGCAAATTTTCGAGTACTTTGAGCGCGAACCGCGCGCAGAGGCCACGGCTTTGCAGGCCGTTACCGTGGTTAACTACACGCGAGCTTCATTGATTGCATCGCAAGAAAGTTTGCGCTTAGCGCTGCTGTCGGAAATCACGGGTAAAGAAGGCGTGCGTATCTATTACGCGGATTTCATGGAGGAAATCGAGCCCTTGCCGGCGGATCCTTTCATCAATATGGTGGCTAACAAAATCCGCCAGCGTTTAGGTCCGGAAACCATCATTACGGTTAATCATTATGGGGTAGAAGGCCTTTGGATCAGTTTCAATATCGGCCCGGACGATTATTGGGTGGTCATACCACGGGTACACGTTGAACGGGCTTTTCCTTGGCAATGGCTGGGTTGGGCGGCTTTGGTGTTGGCCTTGTCATTAGGCGCTGGCTATTTTATTGCCATACGAATCAATCGTCCCTTGCACTTATTGATGAATGCGGCCGATCGCTTGCGTAATGGCGAGCAGCCAGAGAAGCTACCCGAAGGCAGCTTTGCCGAGTTGCAGGAAGTCAATGACACATTTAATAAGATGGCGGATTCCCTGGCTGAACTGGATGCCGAACGCACGCTGATTTTAGCCGGTGTTTCGCACGACATACGCACACCACTGGCACGCTTACGCTTGGCCGTGGAAATGCTGCCTGAAGAGGGGTGTGCCAGCCTCAAACACGGCATGGTGGAAGACATTGCTGACATGGATAACATCATCCACCAATTCTTGGATTTCGTTAAAGGCGTGGAAGGCGAACCCACGCACATGATGGACATTAACAGCCTATTGCAAGCCTTGCATGACAGGCAGTTGCGTGCCGGACGTGACATCGTCGTGCAATTAGCGGCCAACTATGTGGTGCCGATCAAACCCTTGGCCATGCAGCGCTTATTGGATAATTTGGTGGGCAATGCCTATGCCTACGGTGGCGGTCAGGTGCGCGTTGCCAGCAGTATTTCAGCTGAACACATCGTGATTAGCGTATTTGATAATGGCCCGGGTATTCCGGATACGCATTTGGAGAAATTATTGCGTCCGTTTGAGCGCTTAGACAGTGCTCGCAGTAATGCTGGTGGTAGCGGCTTGGGTCTGGCTATTGCGGATCGCATAGCTAAGTTGCATGACGGTAAATTGCAGTTGATTAATCGCCCAGAAGGCGGTTTGGAAGCCAGACTGACCATCCCCATTAAAAATTAGTCGGCGGCCTGAGTCTGCGGTTCAAACCAATTTAATTTTTCACGTAATTGCACCACTTGGCCAATGATGGTTAAGCATGGGGCTTTCATTTTGGCCGCGGCCACTTGGCTAGCTAGGTCACTTAAGTTAGCACTTACTACTCTTTGATGCTGCGTGGTGCCCTGTTGTATCACCGCCGCCGGCATGTCTGGGGCTACGCCATGGGCAATCAATTGCTGGCAGATTTGCTCCAAGCCAACCAAGCCCATGTAGATCACCACGGTTTGTTGCGGTCTGGCCATGGCAGCCCAATCTAAATCCAGCACGCCATTTTTTAAATGGCCGGTAATGAACAGGCAGGCTTGGGCATAATCTCTGTGGGTTAAGGGGATGCCAGCGTAGCTAGATACGCCGTTGGCCGCCGTGATGCCAGGCACAACTTGGAAAGGCACACCTTGTTGCATAAGGGTTTCAATTTCTTCGCCGCCTCGACCAAAAATAAAGGGGTCGCCCCCTTTTAAACGCAACACGCGTTTACCGGCTAAGGCCAGGCGGGCGAGCAATTGATTGATTTCCTCTTGAGGCAAGGTGTGTTGGTCGCGCGATTTGCCGACGTAGATGAGTTCTGCATCTCGTCTGACCAAATCCAAGACTTCAGGGCTAACCAGCTTATCGTAGACGCAGACGTCGCATTGTTGCATCAAGCGCAAGGCGCGAAAGGTCAGCAAGTCTGGATCGCCGGGGCCACCGCCAACTAAATAGACTTCACCGTGCTGTTGCGACACCGTGTCGTCAGCTAAGAGTTGGTCTAGGCCGATTCTGGCGGCGGCTTCCTGGCCGGCTAATATGCGTTCCACTATCGGGCCTTGCAGCACGCCCTCCCAAAAAATACGGCGCGCTTGGCTGGTGGCGTATTTACTTTTAACTTTATCCCTAAATTCACCGGCGATGGCAGCGATGCGACCGTAGCCAGCGGGCAGCATGGTTTCAATTTTACTGCGTAAGTAGCGAGCCAATACCGGGGCGTTGCCCTCACTGGAAATGGCAATAACAATGGGCGATCTTTCCACTATGGAGGCCATAGTGAAAGTACATAAAGCCGGCGCATCGACGACGTTAACCGGGATGTTGTTCGCTTTAGCGGCAAGCGATACAGCCGTGTTGACTTGCAAGTCATTGGTGGCGGCGATAACCAAGCATGCGCCACTTAATTGCCCATCTGCAAAGCGGGCTTGCTGGTAGCGTATGCGGCCAGTTTCAACTAAGTCAGCCAGTGTAGGGCAAATTTCCGGGGCGTAAACGGTCACGCTGGCTTGGGCTCTTAAGAGCATGGATACTTTACGGGCCGCGACCTCGCCAGCGCCTATGACGACGCAGAGGCGTTGGCTGATGTTCATGAAAATAGGCAGTGCTTGCATAAGCTAAAGGTCTCAATTTTTGCCTATTTTACCCTGCAGGCTACAACTTTGCGTGAAGCGCATGCACAAATGCGCTAAAATCAAGGCTATTGTAAATAGGTCATGACGCTTTGAATGCAAAAGAAATTTCCATAAATTCGCCTATCAGCGCGAGTGCGGAACCAAAAAAAGTTTTTATTAAAACCTTTGGCTGCCAGATGAATGAGTACGACTCTGCGCGCATGGCCGATATGTTGGCGGCCGCCGATGGCATGGTCGAAACGCAGACGCCGGAGAATGCCGACGTCATCTTGCTCAACACCTGCTCGGTTAGGGAAAAAGCCGAAGATAAAGTTTTCAGTCATTTGGGCCGTTTTATCCCACTAAAAAACAAAAATCCAAATTTAGTCATAGGCGTGGGCGGCTGCGTGGCCTCGCAAGAAGGCGACAACATCATCAAGCGTGCGCCTTTTGTGGATTTGGTGTTTGGCCCACAAACTTTGCATAGGCTGCCCGACTTGATCAAGCAACGGCAATCCAGTGGGCAGACGCAGGTGGACATTTCCTTCCCCGAGATAGAAAAATTCGATCATTTACCGCCACCGCGGGTGGAAGGCGCCAGTGCCTTTCTAAGCATCATGGAAGGCTGCAGTAAATATTGCAGCTTTTGTGTGGTGCCGTATACGCGCGGCGAAGAAGTGTCGCGCCCGTTTGCGGCCATCCTAGCTGAAGCCGCGCAGTTAGCCGCGCAAGGGATCAAAGAGATCACCCTGTTGGGTCAAAACGTTAATGCTTATCGCGCCGAGCACGAGGGTTTGGAAGCCGATTTGGCCATGCTCATAGAGTACATCGCGGAAATCCCGCAGATAGAGCGCATCCGTTTTACCACCAGTCATCCCAATGAGATGACGCAACGCTTAATCGATTGTTTTGCGAACATCAGTAAGTTGGCCGTGCACTTGCATTTGCCAGTGCAAGCGGGCTCAGACCGGGTGCTCATGGCCATGAAGCGTAATTACACGGCTTTGCAATTCAAATCCACCGTGCGTAAGTTGCGCGCAGCCAATGCAAACTTGACTTTCACCTCGGATTTTATCGTTGGTTTTCCAGGTGAAACCGAAGCCGAATTTGAAGCCACGGCTCAGTTGATGCAAGACGTTGGCTTTGATTATAGCTTTAGCTTTTTATACAGCCCACGCCCCGGCACGCCGGCCTCATACTTAAGCGACGACACCACGCAAGCCGTCAAATTGGCCAGACTGACTAAATTGCAAGCCCTCAATGAGGCGCAGGGTAAACGCATTAGTGAGGCCATGTTGGGCAGCGTGCAGCGGGTCTTAATAGAAAGTGCATCCTGGAAAAACAGCTTGGAGCTGGCAGGAAAAACCGATAACAATCGCATCGTTGACCTGCAGGGCGACAGCGGCCTCATTCATCAATTTGTTAATGTGCGCATTACCGATGTCAGCAATCCCAAGCGTTTGCGTGGCGAATTGATCAGTCACTAAGCAAAAGACACCCTATGGAAATTACCTTAAGCCCGGAAGACAACCTTCGTTTAGCCAATTTGTGCGGCGTATTGGATGAAAACATCAAACAGATTGCCGATGCCTTGGACGTGCAAATTGTGCGCCGTGGCGCACACCTGCGTTTTGTTGGCGACGTGCACAATGAGCGATTGGCCGCGCAGTTAGTGGAGAATTTTTACGCGCGCGCTAAACAGCCTATAGGCTTAGATGAAATCCAATTAGGCTTAGTGGAGATCAACAAGCTTAAGCCAGAGGACGTAGCCAGTTCCAATGCGCCGGTGTTGATGACGCGCCGGGCTGAATTGCACGGCCGAACGCCCAGACAAATTGCTTATTTGCAGCAAATCCAAGATCACGACATTACCTTTGGCATAGGCCCAGCCGGTACCGGTAAAACTTATTTGGCGGTGGCCAGTGCGGTGGATGCCATGAGCCGAGACAGAGTCAAACGCATTGTTTTGGTGAGGCCGGCGGTCGAGGCCGGCGAAAAACTAGGCTTTTTACCTGGCGATTTAAATCAAAAAGTCGACCCTTACTTGCGGCCTTTGTACGACGCATTATACGATTTGGCTGGGTACGACACGGTCAATAAAATGTTTGAGCGCGGCGCCATAGAAGTGGCGCCCTTGGCTTATATGCGCGGCCGGACTCTAAACCAGAGCTTTATTATTTTAGACGAAGCGCAAAACACCACGCCTGAACAAATGAAAATGTTTTTAACCCGCATAGGCTTCGGCACGAAAGCCGTGATCACTGGCGACGTGACGCAAATTGATTTGCAAAAGCATCAAAAAAGCGGCTTGGTAGAAGCGCAAAAGGTGTTAAAAGACATCAAAGGCATCGCCATGACGCACTTTTTAACGGCGGATGTGGTTCGCCATCCCTTGGTGCAGAAGATCGTCAATGCTTACGAGCAGTATGAGCAACAGGCCGACAAATAATCCACCGGCCACAGTTTTACTGCCGGCACTAAGGCGATGGCCAAAAGCGAGTAATGTATAATGGCCAGCATACCTAGATAAAGCGAGATAGGAATGACCCCAAATAAATTCAGTAAATTTGTGCAACGTGGCCTTGGTGTAGTCGAGCAAGGCGTATTGATCACCATTGCCATGGCGACCATTTTTGCGGTGTTTGAAGCCATATTGCATATATGGCAAGCGCAAGCCATTGCTGTCGGCGATCTGCTCTTGCTATTTCTCTACCTAGAAGTGATGTCCATGCTGAACCACTACTTGGGCTCGGGTAATTTGCCGGTGAGGTACCCGCTTTACATCGGCATCATCGCCTTGGCCCGTTATTTGGTGTTGGAAGTGGCCGAGATTAATGCCTTGCAAATGCTGGCGCTATCCGGCTCCATCTTCTTGATTGCGATTGCCATCTTGGTGATCCGTTATGGCCACGTGCGCTACCCTTATGTGGATTGCCCAACGCAGCAATCCAACTAGTGCGCTTTCGCCCAGCAAGCCCTCGGCGCCATGCCTAAGCTAAAATTAGCCGTTCAGTACGCCAGTGAGCACAGCCCTTTGCCCAGTCGAGCGCAGTTGCGCTCATGGGTGAAAGCTGCACTTAGGGTAGACACGGAAGTCACGATACGCTTTGTCGACGAAGCCGAAGGGCGGGCGCTGAATAAACATTACCGGACAAAAGATTACGCCACCAACGTGCTGACTTTCCCTTTAAGCGCGGCGCCGCATTTAATTGGCGACATCATTATTTGCGCGCCGGTGGTGGCCAGTGAAGCAATGGCCCAAGGGAAGTCCTTGATAGCGCATTACGCGCATTTAACCGTGCACGGCATTTTGCATTTGCACGGCTACGACCATGAACATGAGGAGCAAGCAGCCTTAATGGAG
>CALFXV010000096.1 GCA_937957775.1 uncultured Methylotenera sp.
GCCGTTAAAGGCCACGGTCGCCGCATCGGTGGTGTCGGTAATCACCACACTGGTGACGGTATCAACGGTGCCGCCAAAGGTGGCGCCGCCGGAGTTTTGAACGGTTAAGCTACCGATGTTAGTGCCTATGGTGCGCAAGATGCTCACGGCACCGGTGGTGTTGATAATGATGTTCGATGGGCAAGTGGAATCGTCGACCAAAGTGCCGCTTATGGAGCCTATGGTGACTGCGCCCGAACCGCCACCGCCCAGTGTTAAGGTAATGCCGGTGGCCAAGACGATGTTATCAAACTCGACCGGCATGGGGCCAAAGTCAAAGGTGGTGTTACCGCCCACAAACGTCGTGGTACCTTCGGTAAATTGAATACCGCAACCGCCCACAGGGCAACCCGTAAGCGTGGATTTAGTGAAGGTGCCGGCGATGACATTGCTACCGGCATGCTTGATACCGCGATCAAAAGTCAGGATATCCGGATCCGACTCGCCCGTGCAAACACAACCGACAAACACCCTGGTTAAATTACCAAAATACACCGTGCCGGTGGTGTTGAGCGTGACAAAGTTCACCACGCGCGTGGTGCTGCCATAAAGCTGCAAATCAAAGCTACTGGCCGGATTTGACAGGCTGGTGGCGTACAGCACACCCAAGAACTTAACCATACCGGTGCTGGCCGTTAAGGTAACCGCACTGACAAAATCCCCGCTGCTACCGACTGCCCCAGAGAAGGTAGCGCCGGCCGAATTGGTCAGGATTAAATTGCCGATCTTATTCGCAATGTCGCCGCTAACATTCACCGCCGCACTGCTGTATAGGGTTAAGTTAGACACGGCACTGGCGCCAGTTTGACCGGTCACCGAGCTTAAATTCAGCACGCCACTTTGGCTGCTGTTACCAACAGTTAGCGTCACCCCTTCATTCAAGGTAATCGCACCCAAATCGATCTGGCCGCTGCCGGCACTCAAGGTGGCACTGGCCTCAAAGGTCATGGGGCTGGCGAGGTGCAAGACGCTATTGGTGCTATTGATTTGGCTGGCTTTAAAGCTGATGCGGCTAGCCAAGTCGGCCGTTAAGCCACCGTTAAAGTTAAACACATCGCTTAAGTAATCGCCTAAGCTTATGGCGCCGGTGTTATAGAAAATAGTCGCGCCGCTGATGGTGGAGGTGCCGGCCAGGCCCACAGTGTTATTAAACACCACCGCAAACGCGTTGCTGCCGGTAGCCGCGCCCACGGTTAAGGTTTGCGCGCTAAACGTGCCGTCCACAGTGATGGTGCCGGTTTGCAAGGCGTCACCCAAAGTCAACGCGCCTAAGGCCGTGGTCGAGCCTAGGTTACCGGTCATGCTCACCACGCCAGCCTTGGTTTTGATGGTCAAGGATTGGCCATTCGCAGTAGTTGCCTGAATGGCGCTGGCGATGGTTAAGTTGCCGCCCTCGCCAGCATTGGCATAGGTGTTGATCACCACGTTGCTGGCCAAGGTGACGGTTTTTCCGGTAGCGCCTAAGCTGATGGCCGCTCTATTGCTGTTGATGGTGCCGTTTAGCGTAATGGCAGCTGGCGCCGTGGCCACCAAGCCACCGGCAAAGGTCAAGGTGCCGCCGGACACGCCTAGGGTCAATGTGCCAGCGTTAGCAAAGGTAATCAAATTGGTCACCGTGCCGGTGGAAGAAGCAATGTCTACATTGTTCACCGTGTTGTCTATGGTGATGCTCACGCCATCGTAAGCGGTCAAATTGGCCGAACCAAAGGTCAAATCAAAGCCGCCACCGGTGATGGCACCAATGGTAATGGTACCCGCCGTTTCAGGGGGATCGGCGTCCAAGGTGACATTGGCGCCCAGCCTAATGGCGTTAAAGGTGAGTGCGCTGTCTACTGCTTTGAATCGACCGTAAAGGGTCACGCTGCTAGGCGCCGTCGCTATCAAGCCGTTGGTGTAATACTGGTTGCCGCCGGCTTGACCCAAGACCAATGTACCGGTGTTGCTGAAGGTCACGGCATTGGTCACCGTGCCACCGCTGCCGGTTAAGGACAGGTTATTGACTGTGCTAGCCACGGTAAAGCTGCTGGCCGACACGCTGCCAGTAAATCTCACGGTGCCGCCTACGCTTTGCAAGGCCAGACTGCCCAAACCACTGACGCTGGTGCCGCTGATGTCAGCGGATGAGGTGCCAGTGCCGGTTCCAGTTTGTAAGGTTAAGTTGTAGCCCGCCAAGGTAACCGCACCCAAGGTAATGTCACCGGCCGTGCTGGTGGCATTGGTGTTGATGGTGGTGTTGCTGCCTAAGGTCACCGCACCCAACACCATGGCCGTGTTGCTGCTGTTGAGGGTGCCATGCAATGTGACCGTGCCAGCCACAGCCGTGGCGGTGACGCCGCCGTTGTAGGTTTGCGTGCCGCCGCTGGCGCCTATTACGAGCGTGCCGGCATTGCTAAAGGTAATGGGATCGCTCACCGTGCCACTGGCGCCAATTAAACTTAAGTTGTTCACGCTGCTGCCTATGGCAAGCGTGCTGCCAGAATAAGGACTGAGGTAGCCGGAAGCAAAAGTCAGGTTGTGGTTGGCGCCGGTGATGCTGCCCACCTTGATTAGCCCTGTGCTATCAGTGGCATTGGCATTCAGCGTGACATCGCTACCCAAAGTAAAGGCATTCAAGGTCAAAGCCGCATTGGTCGTGTTGATGGCGCCATTGAGGGTAACCGTGCTCGGCGCGGTAGCGGTGATGCCACCGGTATAGATCTGCGTGCCGCCATTTGCGCCCAATACCAAGGTGCCAGTGTTAGCAAAGGTCACGGCATTGGTGACGGTGCCAGTGCTGCCTGTCAGGGCGACATTCACCACTGTGTTAGGCACCGTTAAGCTAGCCGGGCTCACTGCACCAGTGAAGCTGACCGTGCCGCCTATGTTTTGCAGGGCCAAGCTGCCCGAGCCAGTGACGCTGGTGCCACTGACGTCGGCGCCGCTAATGGCGTTACCGGTTTGCAAGGATAAGGTGTAGGAACCCAAGGTCACGGCGCCCAGAGTAATGTCGCCGGCATTGGTGGTCGCGTTGGTATTCAATGTGGTGTTGGCGCCTAATGTCACGGGGCCTAAGACCATGGCGGCATTGCTGCTGTTGATGGTGCCTTTTAAGGTGCTGGCGCTAGGCGCGGTGGCGGTGAAACCGCCGGTGTAGGTTTGCGTGCCTGCCGATGCGCCCAAGGCTAAAGTGCCGGTGTTAAGGAAAGTCACGGCATTGGTAATGGCCGTGCCGGTGGCATTTAAAGCTAAGTTATAAGCCTGACTGGCGGTGGTTAAAGTCGGTGTGGTCAGGGCGCCGTTAAAGGCCACGGTCGCCGCATCGGTGGTGTCGGTAATCACCACACTGGTGACGGTATCAACGGTGCCGCCAAAGGTGGCGCCGCCGGAGTTTTGAACGGTGATGGTGCCTATGTCGGTGCCTATGGTTTCAGACACGCTGACGGTGCTCAAACTATTGATCACCACATAAGAAGCGGTGCCGCTGGCCGTACCCCGGATCAACACGACAGAGATGGTGGCAGAACCGCCGTCGCCCAAGGTTAAGGTTACGCCATTGCCTAGGGTAAAGCGTCCAAGAACCACTTGGTTGTTTTGGTTCACGTAGGTGGTATCGACGTTTAAGGTGGTTTCACGTAACGCACCTAGGTCGTAACCGACCGTGGTGGTGATGGTGCCCAAATTATTCAACCCCGTGCCTTGCAAGGTCATGCTGCGCAGCGCGATTACCGCACCGATGTCGCCTAAATTAATTTCACCGCTACCGTTGCTGATGACCAGGTTGTATGTGCCTGGCGCCGTGCCAGTGCCGCCATTGACCGTGCCAGCTAGCACTCTGCTATCAGTGGTGGTGATGGTCGCATAACTGAATAACTGGGTAGTGCGGGATGTGCCTTTTAAATCAATAGCGCCGCTGGTCGTGATGTTGCCACGCAATTTATTCACGCCGGTACCCAGCAAGGTCACGCTGGTCAATGGCGTCGCATTACCCAAGACCGCTAAATCAATGGCGCCGCTGCCGTTGCCTATGGTTAAG
>CALFXV010000097.1 GCA_937957775.1 uncultured Methylotenera sp.
TGAATTTAAAGGTTTGCCTTTCTTCGCCACTTGAGCCCGATGGCAAATACAGCGACACCACGCTTAAGTTGCCAAATTGGCATTCGATGTAGCGGCCTTCGCTGTCTATGTCGGCCACGTCATGGTTGCTGCCGCCCAAGCCGATGATGACCGCATCCGGTTTGGTTTTTGAGTAGATGCCGACGCCGCTGTAGCCTTTTTTCTCGGCGTAATGAAAGTGCCCAACATAGCCATCCGGGCTTAGCATCTCGGCCGTCATGTCTTCGGCTTGGGCTTTGAGTTCCTGCAAGCAGACGATGTCAGCGGACTGGGTTTTTAACCAGCTCAGCACGCCTTTATTTGTGGCAGAACGTATGCCGTTTAGGTTTAGCGATATAATCTTCAAAACTTCATCCTTAAATTAACACGATTAGAGTAACCATGACATTGCAGCCCAACAAAGTCAGCACCAATGCAGCGGCGTCTGCTCAAGTAAGCCAAGATTTTATCGCATTTGCCCTAGAAAAAGAGGTATTGCGTTTCGGTGAATTTAAAACCAAAGCCGGCCGCCTCAGCCCGTATTTTTTTAATGCCGGTTTGTTTAATGATGGCGTCAGCTTGATGAAGTTGGGCGAGTTCTATGCCGCAGCGATTGATCATTCCGGCATCCAGTTTGATATGTTATTTGGCCCCGCTTACAAGGGCATTACCTTGGCGGCCAGTATCGCCATTGCTTTTGCCAAACAAGGCCGAAATGTGCCGTACGCCTACAACCGTAAAGAAGCCAAAGACCATGGCGAGGGCGGCACCATAGTCGGCAGCCCCTTGCAAGGCCGCGTGCTTATCATCGATGACGTGATTTCTGCCGGCACTTCGGTGCGCGAGTCGGTGGCCTTGATTGCTGCTAATGGCGCAAGTGCTTGCGGCGTCGCCATTGCCATAGACCGGCAAGAAAAAGGCTTAGGCGAGTTGTCCGCCGTGCAAGAAGTCATCGCCCACAATCAAATCCCGGTTTGTGCCATCGCCAATCTAAGCGATTTGATGCGCTACCTAGCAGGGCATCAAGCCTTGGCGGATCACCTGCAAGCGGTGAGCGCCTACAGGCAGCAATTCGGGGTGAATTAACTTAATCCCCGGCTTAAGCCTGCAGTTTTTTCTTGAGGATGTCGTTCACTTGCGCTGGGTTAGCCTTGCCTTTTGAGGCTTTCATGGCTTGACCGACTAGGGCATTGAAGGCTTTTTCCTTACCCGCTTTAAACTCGTCCACCATGGCCGCATTGGCTGCCAAGACTTCGTCTATGATCGCTTCTATGGCACCGCTGTCCGACTCTTGTTTTAAGCCTTTAGCGGCAATGATGCTGTCCACTTCGCCTTCACCCTGCCACATGGCTTCAAACACCTGTTTGGCGGCATTGTTTGATATGGTGCCGTCGCTGATGCGTTTAAGTAATTGGGCTAATTGTTGCGCGCTAATTGGGCTGCTGCTTAGGCTTTTATCTTCACTATTTAGTTTGGCACTTAAGCTGCCCATGACCCAGTTGGCGGTTTGTTTAGGCTCGGCCCCGGCATCAATCGCCGCCATAAAGTAGTCGGCTAATTCGCGACTGGCGGTGAGGCTGCTGGCATCGTAACTGGATAAAGCAAATTGGGCTTCTAAACGGGCTTTCATGGCAGCCGGCAATTCTGGCATGTCGGCCTGCACACGTGCTTTGTCGGCTTCTGTGATGACCAAAGGCAATAAATCCGGATCGGGGAAATAGCGGTAGTCGTTGGCTTCTTCTTTGCTGCGCATGGCGCGTGTTTCACCGGTGTCGGGGTTAAACAATACCGTGGCTTGCTGTATTTTGCCGCCGTCTTCTAAGGTTTCAATTTGCCAGCGGGTTTCGTATTCGATGGCTTGCGTCATGAATTTAAACGAGTTGAGGTTTTTAATCTCACGCCGTGTGCCTAGTTTTTCTGAGCCTTTAGGACGGACTGACACGTTGACGTCGCAACGGAAACTGCCCTCTTGCATGTTGCCATCGCAGATGCCTATCCATTGCACCAACTCATGCAATTTTTTGGCGTAAGCCACGGCTTCAGCAGCCGAACGCATGTCCGGTTCGGTAACGATTTCTAACAAAGGCGTACCAGCACGATTTAAGTCTATGCCGCTCATGCCTTCGACAGCGCCGTGCACGGATTTGCCGGCGTCTTCCTCTAAATGGGCGCGGGTGATGTTCACCACTTTTTCGTAGGCATCTTGTTTGCCCGCGGCGGGCACTTGTATGGTGATGGCGCCTTTGCCGACTACCGGCAGTTCAAATTGACTGATTTGGTAGCCTTTGGGTAAGTCTGGGTAAAAATAGTTTTTACG
>CALFXV010000098.1 GCA_937957775.1 uncultured Methylotenera sp.
CGCAGGCGGTCTAAATTAATGTCCAACATCATCACCACGAACAAGAACAAGACCATGACGGCGCCAACATAGACCAGCACCAAGGTGATGGCTAAAAACTCCGCTTCCAATAATAGCCATATGCCGGCAGCGGTAAAGAAAGCCAGCACTAAAAAAAGCGCGGCGTAGACAGGATTGCGCGTAGTAATTACGCTTAGGGCGGCATACAGCAAAATAAGCGCTAAGGCGTAGAAAACCAGGTCTTGAAAATGTAATCCAAAAAATGTCATGGTTGGCCTAGGCTCTCTTTTATCTAAAGGCTTTATCTAAATCGCGGTCTGCGGCTATTTGCTTCTCGTGTTTATCACCCACGGCCAATAGCATTTCCTTGGTGTAAAGCAAGTCGCCTCTTTGTTCGCCGTGGTAGTCAAACACCCGCGTTTCCACGATGGAATCCACTGGGCAGGATTCTTCGCACATGCCACAAAAAATGCATTTGGTTAAATCAATGTCGTAACGCGTGGTGCGGCGGGTATTGTCCTCACGCTGTTCCGATTCTATGGTGATAGCCATAGCCGGGCATACCGCTTCGCATAATTTACAAGCGATGCTACGCTCTTCGCCGTTGGCGTAACGCCTAAGCGCATGCAAACCGCGAAAACGGTTGGATTGCGGCGTCACTTCTTCTGGGTACTGCACGGTAATTTTGGGTGCAAAGAAATAGCGACCGGTTAAGGCCATACCCTTTAACAGCTCTATCAGCATTAAGCTAGACAGCGATTTTTGTATAGTTTTAATCATAAGATTTAATGGAATAAATAAGCCCATGGGGTTTGCATCATGCCACCTACCACGACTATCCAGACGATGGTAATGGGGATAAAGACCTTCCAACCCAAACGCATGATTTGGTCGTAGCGGTACCTAGGAAACGTGGCCCTAAACCATAAGAACAGGAACAGTAAGAACGTTACTTTAGCTAATAGCCAAAGAACGCTATCCGCAATAAATGGCACAGGCGACAACCAACCACCCAAGAACATCAAGGCAGCCAACATGGAAACCAATATCATGTTGGCGTATTCAGCTAGGAAGAAAACAGCAAAGGCCATGCCGGAATACTCAACGTGGAAACCGGCGACGATTTCTGACTCGCCCTCGGCAACGTCAAATGGCGCTCGATTGGTCTCGGCCACCGCGCTGATAAAGTAAACAATGAACAAGGGGAACAAGGGCAAGAAGTACCAATGCCAAAAACCGCCGCTCTGACCCAATACTATCTTGCCTAAATTCAATGAGTTAGCGCACATTAACACCCCAACCAAGGCAAAGCCCATGGCAATTTCATAGGACACAATCTGGGCTGCGGAGCGCAGTGAACCTAAGAATGCATACTTGGAATTGGAGGCCCAACCGGCAATAATGACGCCGTATACGGCCACCGAGGTCATGGCCAGTATGTATAACAAGCCGGCATCGACATCAGCCAACACCATAGTCATATCAAACGGCACCACCGCCCAAGCAGCAAACGCTGGTGCAATGGCCAACACCGGACCCAATAAAAATAACGTTTTATTAGCAGCGGTGGGAATCACGATTTCTTTAAATAACAACTTGATACCATCCGCCAAGGGTTGCAGCAAGCCAAAGTAACCGACACGATTGGGGCCTATGCGAACCTGCATGTAACCAATAACTTTGCGTTCAGCCAAGGTTAAATAAGCCACTGCGCCCATTAAGGGCAACACGATAGCGACAATTTTGATTAAGGTCCAAGCCGTCAGCTCAACGCCTGGCCAATAAACCCCGAATAATTGAGCGAGCCATTCCATTACGCGTGCGCTTCCTTAAGGCCGGCTTGATAGGCAGCCAATTGTTTTTCTGTGAGTTTTTCATCTTTCGCCATCTTTAACAAACTAGCAAAACCAATCACCGCATTGAGCGGTGTTTTTGATTCCCTCTTAGGCGGACATGACCCAAACTTCGCGTGTCGCGTCAACGCTGGTCAAGTATGTTGTTGACCAGAAAAGCGTGCAGTAGGTGCTGCAAACC
>CALFXV010000099.1 GCA_937957775.1 uncultured Methylotenera sp.
AGGTTTAATCCCCAGTTAGCTGCAACATTTTTGTTAGTGGGTTTTGTGTATCCGTTTTTTGAAGGGATTGCATGGAACAAGCATTACGGTATTCAAGATTGGTTGGTGGCTCATTTTGGTTTTGCCTTTCATGACTTTGCTGGATCGGTAGTGGTGCATGCAATGGGTGGTTGGATTGCCTTGGCTGCGGTTATGTTGTTGGGTGCGCGTAATGGCCGTTACAGCAAAGACGGCAGGTTGCATGCCTACCCGCCGTCCAATATCCCGTTTTTAGCGCTGGGTGCATGGATACTGACTGTTGGTTGGTTTGGCTTTAACGTTATGTCCGCGCAGGCTATACAGGGTATATCCGGTTTAGTGGCCGTGAACTCATTGATGGCTTTAGTCGGCGGCACCTTAGCGGCCTTGGTGGTCGGCAAAAATGACCCAGGCTTTGTCCACAATGGCCCATTGGCTGGTTTGGTTGCCGTTTGTGCTGGCTCTGACGTGATGCATCCACTGGGTGCGTTGGCTACCGGTGTCGTGGCTGGTGCCTTGTTCGTTTGGGCCTTTAATTTAACGCAAAATCGCTTAAAAATTGATGACGTATTGGGTGTTTGGCCATTACACGGATTGTGTGGTGCTTGGGGCGGTATAGCTGCCGGTATTTTTGGTAGCACTGCTTTAGGTGGCCTAGGTGGCATCAGTTTCATGGCGCAACTGCTAGGCACAGGATTGGGTGTGTTAATTGCCGTGATCGGTGGCGCATTGGTTTACGGCATATTAAAAATGCTAGTAGGCATACGCTTGAGTCAGGAAGAAGAGTTTGATGGCGCCGATTTAAGCGTGCACAAAATCGGCTCCAGCGCCGACGATTGATCGCGTTAGTGTTGGTGTTGCGCTAACGCCCACAGCACGTGTTCGCGCAACAAGGCGGATCCATCATTGGCTCGAGCTTGCAAGGCTTTAATAATCTCTGGGCTGGTTTTGGCGTTGCCTAAGCCCACGGCGATATTGCGCAACCATTGTTGGTAACCTATGCGGTATATCGCGCTGCCGGCTAACTTGCTGTTAAATTCGGCCTCGGTCCAAGCAAAGCAATCTATTAAGCCGATGTCGTCCAAGCCGTGTTTGATGACAAAATCCGGCTCGTGACTCACTTCGGCAAATTTATTCCATGGGCAAGCCAATTGGCAGTCATCGCAACCGTATACGCGGTTGCCTATCATGGGCCTGAATTCCAAAGGTATGCTGCCTTTTAATTCTATGGTTAGGTAGGAGATACAGCGCCTGGCGTCCACTTGATAGGGCGCCACGATAGCCCGGGTTGGGCACACGTCTATGCAACTTTGGCAGGTGCCGCAATGGTTGCTGCCCGGTGCATCAACAGGTAAGGGTAGGTTGGTGTAAATCTCGCCTAAGAAAAACCAAGAGCCGTGGTCTTTATTGATGAGTAAGGTGTGCTTGCCACGCCAGCCTATGCCGGCTTTTTCTGCTAAAGCCACTTCCAATACCGGCGCGCTGTCGGTAAACACCCGGTAACTGAAGTCGGTTTGCTTGCATTCCTTTAAGGCGTCAGCTATTTTTTCACTCAGTTTTTGCAATTTTTTGCGCATCACTTTGTGGTAATCACGCGCCAAGGCGTAACGTGATATAAAAGT
>CALFXV010000100.1 GCA_937957775.1 uncultured Methylotenera sp.
ACGCTCTTCCGATCTCAGCCTGAGTAACAGCAAGAAAATTAGCAAGAGCAAGACCAATATGGAAATTTGTATCATGGGATGGATTATACCTGATGGGGCCAGGCCCGCTTTAGCAATGTATGGAGCGAGCGTCGCTTAGACTAGGTCGCGGGCACGCAACTCCGACTTGATGTAGGCGTAGTAAATAGGCGCAGCAACAATGCCGGTTAAACCAAATGCGGCTTCCATGCAGAGCATAGCAATTAACAGCTCCCAGGCATTAGCGCGTATCTGGCTGCCAACGATGCGTGCATTTAAAAAGTACTCCAACTTATGGATAACAATTAAATACACCAACGAGCCCACCGCCACCAACAAGGACTGACTGAGGCTAACGATGACTATCATGGTGTTGGAGATTAAATTGCCTATCACCGGAATCAAACCGACCACAAAGGTAATGGCTATCATGGTTTTAATCAGTGGCAGATGCACCCCCATCATAGGCAACACCAAAGCCAAATACGTAGCAGTAAAAACCGTGTTGATAGCAGAAATGCGTACTTGAGCAAACACAACACGCTTGAATGCATCGCTAAAAAACTCACCACGGCAAGCTAAGGCCCGCGCAAATGGCTTAAAGTTATCCATGGCAACGGCATCGCGCACAGCCAAAATGCCGCCTATGATCATGCCGATCAAGATGTGTGCGGTTGCCCTGCCGGCTTCTTTGCCCACCACTTGCAATTCATCGGCATGACTGCGTAACCACTGTGATGCCTGCTCTTTAAAGGTAATGGCATCGGCCGGCAAATGCTCAAACAACCAAGCCGGCAATATCTTGCGGCTGTCTTCTATGATTTGCGCCATTTTGGCTAGCAGCACGGTTAAGCTGCCCGAATCGGATCTAAAAAAAGCCACCAAACCAGCGCCGGCAAAGGCCAGCAAGCTAACAATAATCACCACCAGTATGGCCACTGCCCATAATTTCGATACATTGCTAGGCTTATTGTTCGAAAACCTTTTAGCCAGCATAGGCGTGATGATGTGCACCAATTCAAAAACCAACAAGCCGGCCAACACAGCCGGCAGCAAATGAAATAGCAGCACAAACACGAGCGCAATGGCGGCCATGGTCCAAGCGGCCACTTCGTGCGCAGTCGCTGGGCTGAGTTTGATTGTTTTAGTCATGCATACACCTTCATTACACCCAAGAATTTTTTTGCCACAATAGCATAAGCCGATTTATTTGTTGATGAAATGTGTGCTTATTCGCCATAGGGCTTAAAACGGTTTAGAAAATTGGCGGCTTCATGGACCGGCAAGTTCAGCACCAAATCCACTTGCTCGCCGAAGCTTTTGCTAACGATGCTGCCCTTGCATTTTTGCAAGGCACTGTTCATGGTGTCCATTTGTTTGTAACTAAGGCTTAATGGGTAATGCTGCATTTCAACAAACTCATCGGTTTTGGCTTGATCTAAAGCCAGCTTAGCGGTACCGCCATAAGCACGCGCTAAACCGCCGGTGCCTAAATTAATGCCGCCGTAATAGCGTATCACTGCCACGCACACATTAATCAAATCCCGCCCTTCTATGAGCTTGAGTACAGGCATGCCGGCCGTACCCGACGGCTCACCGGCATCGGAAAATCGCGGTACGATGGCCGTGCCAATTTTCAATCGATAGGCATACGCCAAATGGTGGGCGCTTGGATGCTTAGCCGCAAACGCGCGCAAGGCAGCGGCCATCTCGCGCTCATCGGCTACCGGCAACGCCATGGCGAGAAAACGCGATTTATTAATGGTCTGCTCGGCAAAGCCGGCCTCGGCTAGCACTAACAATTAACTTAAACCACTGATATGGCCTGCCTGGTCAACCGCTATGCGCTCACTGGCAGGCTGCTTAGGCAAGCCGGGCATGGTCATGATGTCGCCGCATACAACCACGACGAATTCCGCACCGCGCGACAAACGCAATTCGCGTACGGTCATCACGTGGCCAGTAGGCGCACCACGCAAAGTCGGGTCGGACGAAAAGGAATACTGTGTTTTGGCTATGCACACCGGAAAATGCCCGTAATGTTTTTCCAAACCAGCCAAGCTTGCCAGGGCCTTAGGGCTGAACTCAACCTGACTGGCCCCGTATATTTGTTGCGCCACGCACTTAATTTTATTGGCTAAGGGCATGGCATCCGGGTACAAAAGCCGACACGCCTGGTTGCCACGGCTGGCGATCAGACGCAATACCGCATCGGCTAAATCAACCGCCCCATCCGGCCCTTTTGCCCAATGCTTGCAAACCACTGCTTGCGCACCCAAGTTGGCGACGGCCGCTTGCAAATAGGCAATTTCAGCATCGCTGTCGCTATCAAAGTGGTTGATGGCGACCACCACAGGTAAATTGAATGCGTGTTGCAAATTGGTCAGGTGCTTTTCCAAATTCGCCATGCCGGCAATCAAGGCGGCGGTATTTTCCTGATTTAAGTTTTTTACCTCCACGCCGCCGTGAAATTTAAGTGCCCGCACGGTGGCCACCAAGACCGCTGCAGCAGGCTTTAAGCCGATCTTGCGGCACTTAATGTCCATGAATTTTTCGGCGCCCAAATCCGCGCCAAAGCCTGCTTCGGTCACCACAAAATCGGCCAGCTTCAAGGCTGCTTTTGTCGCCACCACGGAATTGCAGCCGTGCGCGATATTGGCAAACGGGCCGCCGTGCACCAAAGCCGGGGTGTGGGCCAAGGTTTGCACCAAGGTGGGTTGAAAGGCATTCTTCAGTAATGCCATCATCGCGCCCTCGGCTTGCAAGTCGCTGGCTAACACGGCTTGCTGCTGTTGGTTTAGGCCTATCTGTATATTGGCAAGGCGTTGCTGCAAATCGGCTAAAGAGGTGGCCAAGCAAAAAATTGCCATGACCTCGCTGGCCACGGTAATGTCAAATCCGGTTTGCCTGCTGTAGGGAATAAACGTATTGGTCTGCGTGTCTTTACGATGACCATGAACGGTGACGTCACGAAGTGCCCTATCGTTCATGTCCAAGCATCTGCGCCAGCTGATGCTATCCGGATTGATGTTCAGGGCATTGCCTTGGTATATATGGTTATCAATCAACGCAGCCAGCAAATTATTGGCACTGGCGATGGCATGAAAGTCACCGGTGAAATGCAAATTAATGTCTTCCATGGGTAACACTTGTGAGTAGCCGCCACCGGTTGCCCCGCCTTTCAGGCCAAACACTGGACCCAACGACGGCTCGCGCATGCACACCATGGCACTTTTTTGCTTGTCCGCCAATAAGCGATTTAAGGCATCGGCCAATCCTATGGTGGTGGTGGTTTTACCCTCGCCGGCCGGGGTTGGGCTAATGGCCGTGACCAGGATTAACTGGCCGTCTGGCTTAGCCTGCAATCTTTGTAAGGCCTGTGCCGACAGCTTGGCAATATGTGGCCCATAGTGCAGCAAATCCTCGGCCGCTAAATTCAGAGTAGCCGCAATTTGCGTTATGGCTTGCATTTCTGCCGCTTGCGCAATCGCTATGTCGCTTAGCATGGCCACTAAAAATCGCCCTTGCTGGCTTTATTGATCAAACTTAGCAAACTGGTTTCTAAGTCTCTTGCGGCTTGCTGTGCCCGCAAAGTCGGCTGCTTAATGTGACTAAGGTCGTAAGTTGGTCGAGCCAACGCAATAAACAACTGCATGCGCTGATTGGCATCCGGCTTTTCGTAAATGGCGATGCGGCATGGCGCAAACACTAAGAATTCCGGATGATCAAGAAAGATCTCCGTGCCTAGGCTTAAATTGCAGTAGCTCTGCACTTCTTTAATGCCCTGCGGGTCTATGCCACGGTTTTTGATGTGTTCGGTGATGGAGAAATTGGCCGGGTTAACAAAGTTCATGCTTTGCGCCAAGCTTTTTAAACTTTCCGTAACGTCTTGGTAAGTTAAGCCCTCACGCACCGGCAATTCGTATATGGCATTAGCCGGATCTATGGCCGGCATGCCGGCTTCCACTTGCCCTGACAGCCATGCATGCTTTGATTTGGGCGGATTTAGGCTGCAAGCACACAGCACGCACGCCACCAAGAACAGCACAGCCGACAGACGCATACATCCCTTTGTTTTTTGATTGAGCTAAGTGCTAATTATGCACTTATTTTTAATGCCGCATTCACTGCCGTCTGATTAAATTGTGGCGCTATCAATTCAATGAAGCCGTACATATAGCTGCGCAAAAAGGCATCCTTGCGCACACCCAAATAGGTGGTGCTGTCGGCAAACAAATGGCTGACATCGACTTTAACCAAGCTGGCATCGCGCTCATCGTCGTAAGCCATGTTGGCCAACAAGCCCACGCCTAAGCCTAAGCTGACATAGGTTTTAATCACGTCGGCATCGATGGCGGTCAACACCACATTCGGCGACAAGCCTGCATTGCTAAAGGTGGTCGACACCAGCGTGCCGCCAGTGAACCCAAAATCGTAAGTGATAAGCGGGTAGGCCGCCAATTTCTTTAGACTAAGATTGGTTTCCAATAGCAATGGATGGCCATGCGGCACCACCACACAACGGTTCCATTTATAACAAGGCAAACACAGTAAATTTTCAAAATCGCTGATGTACTCAGTGGCAATGCCTATGTCGGCATCGCCATTGGCGACCAGTTCAGCCACTTGTTTGGGGTTGCCTTGGTGGATATTGAGTTTCACTTGCGGAAACTGCGTCATAAACGTTTTTACTGCCGTCGGCAATTTATATCGCGCTTGCGTGTGGGTTGTGGCTATGGTTAAGGTGCCGGTTTCGATGTTGGCAAATTCATCACCCACCCGCCTGATGTTGTCGACTTGTTGCATGACTTTGGCGGCCAGATTTAGTATTTGTTGGCCAGGCTCGGTAATACCGGTTAAACGCTTGCCATTTCGCTGGAAAATCTGCAGGCCTATCTCTTCCTCAAACAACTGAATTTGCTTACTTACTCCAGGCTGCGAGGTATACAAAACATCAGCCGCATTGGTGATATTTAGATCCTGTCGCGCCACTTCATTTAGGTATCGCAATTGTTGTAATTTCATGAGCTTATCTTTCCTTTAAAGCCTTGCAATCAATATAACTAAAAATTATACGCATAGAATAACATATTCTAAAAAAACTTATTTAGTACTGCTATAGTGCGCATCTGAATTTTTTAGTTCCATTCTTTTGATAACGGATACTCCATATGGAATTTGGTTACATAGTTGCTGGTTTTTTGGTGGGCTTATTGGTCGGTCTTACTGGTGTAGGCGGCGGCTCATTGATGACGCCCATCCTAGTGCTGTTCTTTCACATTAAACCGGCATTTGCGGTTGGCACGGACCTGCTCTACGCAGCGGCTACCAAAAGCGCGGGTATCTTGGCTCACGGCAAACTGGGTAACATCGATTGGAAAATCGTGCGACTGTTAGCATACGGCAGCGTGCCAGCCTCCATCTTGACCACTCTTAATTTAAAACACATGGACATCGCCTCGGATGCGGCGGTCGACAGCATTAAGTTTTGGCTAGGGATCGCTTTACTTATCACCTCTCTATCGGTGTTATTTCGAAATCAATTAACCAAACTGTCCAAGAAAGAACACTTGGTCAGCGCTAAGTGGGCCCCGCATTTAACTCTATCCTTAGGCCTAATTCTAGGTTTCTTAGTCACCTTAACTTCGGTAGGCGCCGGCGCATTGGGAGTGACGGCTTTGCTTATCATTTACCCTAACCGCCCCATCACCACAATCATAGGCTCGGACATTGCCCATGCCGTCCCTTTGACCTTGGTGGCTGGCCTAGGCCACGCCAGCCTTGGCACCGTCGATTATGGCTTGCTAGGCACCTTACTTATAGGCTCCATTCCCGGCATCTGGATAGGCAGCCATTTAAGTTTGAAATTGGCCGACCATTGGGTGCGCATGGCCTTGGCATTAATACTAATTTTTGTGGGCTTGAAACTGGTTTTCCATTAAAATGCCGTGCTCAGCTAAACTCACCGTAACAACAAATACAATTAAGAAAACACACCATGTACAAGTATGACGAAATAGACCAAAGGCTAGTAGACGAGCGCGTTGCGCAATACCGTGATCAGACCAAACGCTATTTAGCCGGTGAACTAAGCGATGAGGAATTTCGTCCTTTGCGTTTGCAAAACGGCTTGTACATACAACGTCATGCTCCTATGTTAAGAATTGCCGTGCCCTACGGCATGCTATCCAGCAAACAGTTGCACAAGTTAGCCGACATTGCCAGTCAATACGACAAGGCTTACGGCCACTTTAGTACCCGACAAAACCTGCAACTTAACTGGCCTTTGCTGGAAGACGTGCCAGATATCTTAGCTGAATTGGCCAAGGTGGAAATGCACGCCATTCAGACCTCAGGCAACTGCATACGTAACATCACCACCGATCAATTTGCCGGCGTTGCCCCTGACGAAGTCGTCGACCCGCGCGCCATGGCTGAAGTGATGCGTCAGTGGAGTACCTTCCACCCCGAATTTGCCCTCTTACCGCGCAAATTTAAAATCGCCGTGTCCGGTACCAAACAAGACCGAGCCATCGTGCAAGCGCACGACATAGGCATGGAGTTTTATTTAGACGACCAACAACAATTGGCCATTAAAGTGTGGGTGGGCGGCGGCTTAGGTCGTACGCCTATTTTGGGCACCGTGATACGTGAGCACTTGGAGTGGCAACACGCACTGACCTATTGCGAGGCCATCGTTCGCGTTTATAACTTGCACGGTAGGCGCGATAACGCCTACAAAGCGCGCATTAAAATTTTAGTCAAAGCCTTGGGTATAGACGAATTTAAGCGCCAAGTGGAAGAAGAGTGGGCTCATTTAAAAGACGCGCCCAACACCATCACGGAAGCGGAATTAGCACGAGTAGCAATGCATTTTGAACCCATGCCTTATGAGGCATTAGCTCAGCATGATGCGTCCTACGATGCCGCCATCGCCAGCAACCCGGCATTTGCCGCTTGGGCTAAACGCAGCTTGCACGCCCATAAAATACCAGGTTACCGCGCCGTGACTCTGTCATTAAAAACCCACGGTCAAGCGCCGGGCGATGCCAGCAGTGAACAAATGCATGCCGTGGCAGACTTGGCGGCACAATACAGTTTCGGCGAATTGCGTGTCTCGCACGAACAAAACCTCATTTTAGCCGACGTCAAATTAAGCGATGCTTTTGCCCTATGGGAAAAAGCGCGCGCGCATGGCTTAGCCTCGCCTAACGTCGGCCTATTAACCGACATCATATGCTGCCCGGGCGGCGACTTTTGTAGCTTAGCCAACGCGAAAAGCATTCCGATTGCGCAAGCCATACAAATGCAATTCGATAATTTGGATTACTTACACGACATAGGCGAGCTGGAATTGAATATTTCCGGCTGCATGAACGCCTGCGGTCACCATCACATCGGCCACATCGGCATCTTGGGCATAGATAAAGACGGTTCCGAATGGTACCAAGTAACCTTAGGCGGCAGTCAAGGTAACCAAGCTAGCCTAGGCACGGTCATAGGACCTTCTTTCTCGGCCGAAGAAATGCCACAGGTGGTGGAAAAATTAATCTCGGTTTACTTATCCGAGCGCAATGGCGAAGAACGTTTCATTGATACCGTTCGACGCTTAGGCATAGCCCCATTCAAAGCCCATGTTTACGCAGATAAAAATGCAGCAAAAGCGGAGGGCATAGCATGAGCCATCTAATTAGCCTGCAAGCCGGTGTGGCTAACATTACTGAGGATGCATGGCAATTCGTCGCCTTGCCACCTTCGCAACAGGAAGTGCGCAAACAAGCGGGCAAAGTTGTTTTATTCAAATTGACCGGCGAACAAACCGTTACGCCAGAACAAATCGCTGGCACGCTTATTCCAGC
>CALFXV010000101.1 GCA_937957775.1 uncultured Methylotenera sp.
GAAAGCGCGGCTTTTTTCACCGGTTTTGATGGTGGCCAAAACTTGCAAGCTGTTAACGTCAATTACGCTGACGCTATTGCTGCCCCAGTTGGCCACGTAAGCGCGCTGATTAATTGGGTCTACGCTGATGCCTTCTGGGGTGCTGCCAACAGCAATGGTCTTGATGATTTTATTGCTGGCCAGGTCTATCACCGACACGCTGTCATCTTGGGTATTGCTCACGAAAAGCCATTTTTCATCGGCTGTGATAGCCGCGCAGTAGGGGTGGTAACCCACCTTGATTTTTTGCTGGCTGTAAGTTTTAGTGTTAATTAGGCTAATGCTATCGTCCCTTACGTTGACGCTCACCAACAATTTGCCACTGTTGCTCAAGGCTAAGCCGAAGGGGTGGGAACCGACTTTGATGCGTTTTTTTATACTTAAAGTCGCGGTGTCGACGATGGCAACGTCATCGCTGTCGCGGTTGGCAATATACAACCATTTGTTATTTGGGCTAACTGCTAAGCCGGCTGGCGCGTCACCGACGTTGAGCTCGCGAGGCGAGGTCGGTAGTTGGGTGTTAATGGCCAGCACTTTATTGGCAAACCAATCGGCGACATAGAGGGTACTGTTGTCTGGTGAAAGGGCTAAGCCTACAGGCGCGCCATTAATCTTAATTGTTTGTATCACGCTGTTGTTCTGCGTATTGATCACGCTGATTTCTTGGCTTTCAACATTCGCAATGTAAACGCGCTGCATGATGGCTGAGACGGCGATGCCGACCGGCCCTTTGCCAACGGCTATGGTTAGACTGACGCTATTTTTTGCGGTATCGATGACCGATACCGTGTCCTCGCCTTGGTTGGTAATGTAAGCGTATGACGTCATGTCACGCGCCTGGCTAGGCGGCATGATTAAAAATAGTGTGCAGCACAGCAGGTAGCAAAACAAAATCTGCCTAGCAGCCATAAAGTCGAAAATTTTAATTGCTTGTGTATTCATAGGCTTGGCTATTATACGTAAATGGTTGCTTTCAATAATGTGCAAAATATGAAAAAATCGCACTAAATAATTTAGGTAGTATAACGTTATGTTAGATCGAGACGGGTTTCGCCCGAATGTAGGCATTATTTTATGTAATGCCAGCAATCAGGTTTTTTGGGCCAAGCGTATTCGTGAACATGCTTGGCAATTTCCTCAAGGTGGCATCAATCACGGCGAAAGTCCGGAGCAGGCCATGTACCGAGAACTGATGGAAGAAGTCGGTTTGGAGCCTCATCACGTGCAGATTTTAGGCCGTACCAAAGATTGGTTGCGCTACGAGGTGCCGAGTTCATGGATTAAGCGGGAGTATCGCGGCAGTTACAAAGGCCAGAAGCAAATTTGGTATTTATTGCGTATGGTTGGACGTGACAGCGATGTCTCATTGCGCGCCAGTGAGCATCCTGAATTTGATGCTTGGCGTTGGACTGAATACTGGGTGCCTTTAGAAGACGTGATTGAATTTAAGCGCGGGGTTTACGAGTCTGCGCTCAATGAGTTGGCCGCCCATTTGCACCACAAGCCAACTAAGTAGTGGCTTGGAGCTAATTAGCTAATTTTTTATTGCCCATCAATTCGCCCATTTTAATTGGGCGAGCAGCTTGCCATTCGACATTGAATGCCAGTGCGTCTTTTTCAAATAGCATCACCACCGTAGAGCCGAGTAAAAAGCGGCCCATCTCATCACCTTGCCTTAATGTAATGTTTTTATTGTCGTAAAACCAGCACAGAGGTTTGCGGCTTCTTGGTGGATTAATGATGCCGTTTTGGCTAGTGTGCCAGACCGTAGCCATGCTGCCTACGACGGTCGCTCCGACCAAGACCATGATAAACAAGCCATGCTCGGCAGAGCTAAATTCACACACCACCCGCTCATTACGGGCAAACAAACCGGGCACGCCCTCTGCTGTAGTGGGATTAACTGAAAATAAGGCGCCGGGCACATAAGTCATGCTTCTTAAACTGCCGTCGCATGGCATGTGGATGCGATGGTAGTCTTTGGGGCTTAAGTACAGGCAAGCAAATTGCCCGTTTTCAAATTTTTTAGCCAGGTTTTTATTGCCGCCTAACAAAGCTGTGGTTGAGTAGCTGTGGCCTTTAGCCTGAAACAGTTGATCGATATCAATGCGACCCAGTTGGCTGATGCGCCCGTCAACCGGGCTGATAAAGTCAGCGGTGGCCAAGGGACGTGCTCCGGGTTTTAGTGCGCGCGTAAAAAATGCATTAAAGGTTTTGTAAGCTAGTATGTCTGGGTTATCGGCTTCTGTCATGTTGACTTGGTAGCGTTGCACAAACCAGCGTATCACGGCTGCCGTTACTCGGCCTCCCTGTAGGTGGGCTAACTTGCCAGCAAGCGCAGTGATGGCTTGTTTGGGCAGGACGTATTGAGACAGTACGGCGATGTTCATGGCAACCCCTAATAAAAAAGGCGGGAGGCTATCATCGCTTCCCGCCTAGCTTAAAGTCTACAGACCTATTGCCACCTTAGTTGTTGCACTGCTCATTATTATTTTTAGTGAAATTACCCCCAAAGTGATCGGGGCAG
>CALFXV010000102.1 GCA_937957775.1 uncultured Methylotenera sp.
TATTCAATAATCTTAGCTACCACACCCGCACCAACAGTACGGCCACCTTCACGAATAGCAAAACGTAAACCGTCTTCCATCGCAATCGGTGCAATCAATGTAACCGTAATAGACACGTTATCACCCGGCATCACCATCTCTGTACCCGCTGGTAACTCAACCGCACCCGTTACGTCCGTTGTGCGGAAGTAAAACTGTGGACGGTAACCGTTGAAGAATGGTGTGTGACGACCGCCTTCATCTTTACCCAATACGTAGATCTCTGCCGTGAATTTTGTGTGTGGCTTGATAGAACCGGATTTAGATAACACTTGACCGCGTTCGATCTCTTCACGTTTTGTACCACGTAGCAATACGCCCACGTTATCACCAGCCATACCTTGGTCTAGCAATTTACGGAACATCTCTACACCAGTACAGGTTGTTTTCAATGTTGGTTTGATACCAACAATTTCAATCTCGTCACCGACTTTAACAATACCGCGCTCAATACGGCCAGTCACCACAGTACCACGACCTGAAATTGAGAACACGTCTTCCACTGGCATCAAGAATGTACCGTCAATGGCACGCTCTGGCATTGGAATGTAGCTGTCTAATGCATCGGCTAAGCGGAATATTGCTGGCTCGCCGTATTCTGATTGGTCGCCTTCTAGGGCCAATTTAGCTGAACCTACGATCACTGGTGTGTCGTCGCCTGGGAAATCGTATTTGCTTAGCAATTCACGGATTTCCATTTCAACCAATTCCAACAATTCTTTATCGTCCACCATGTCGGCTTTGTTCATAAACACAACAATGTATGGCACGCCAACTTGACGGGCTAGCAAGATGTGCTCACGTGTTTGTGGCATAGGACCGTCAGCAGCTGAACACACCAAAATAGCGCCGTCCATTTGCGCAGCACCAGTAATCATGTTCTTAACGTAGTCGGCATGGCCTGGGCAATCAACGTGTGCGTAGTGACGGCTAGCCGTCTCGTACTCAACGTGCGCAGTATTAATCGTAATACCACGTGCCTTCTCTTCCGGTGCCGCGTCAATTTGATCGTAAGCCTTCGCTTCACCACCAAATTTCTTAGACAAGATCGTTGTGATCGCTGCCGTTAATGTTGTCTTACCATGGTCAACGTGGCCAATCGTACCTACGTTAACGTGCGGCTTGGTCCGCTCAAATTTACCTTTTGCCATTTAATTTTCCTTTAAATTCAATAATGTAAGAATAGTTAATATTACTTCTTATTCATGATGGCTTCAGCCACGTTTCTAGGTGCTTCTGTGTAATGCTTAAATTCCATGCTGTAGCTTGCACGACCTTGTGAAAGCGAACGCACTGTTGTTGAATAGCCGAACATTTCTGCCAACGGCACTTCAGCGCGCACTACTTTACCTGTTGCGTTGTCTTCCATACCTTGAATGATGCCGCGACGAGATGACAAGTCACCCATGATATCGCCCATGTAATCTTCTGGGGTCTCAACCTCAACAGCCATCATAGGCTCAAGCAAGATAGGATCCGCCTTACGCATACCGTCTTTGAAACCGATAGAAGCGGCCATTTTGAAGGCGTTTTCATTCGAGTCAACGTCATGGTATGAACCATCAAACAAGGTTACTTTAACGTCTACAACTGGGAAGCCAGCTAGCACGCCTGAAGGGATGGTTTCACGTAAGCCTTTTTCAACAGCAGGAATGAATTCGCGAGGAACGGTACCGCCCTTAATCGCATCAATGAATTCAAAGCCTTTACCGGCTTCATTTGGCTCCATGATTAACCAAACGTGACCGTACTGACCTTTACCGCCAGACTGTTTAACGAACTTACCTTCCACTTCAACTTTCTTCTTAATCGCTTCACGGTATGCCACTTGAGGGGCACCAACGTTTGCTTCAACGTTAAATTCGCGGCGCATACGATCCACAAGAATTTCCAAATGCAACTCACCCATACCAGAAATAATGGTTTGGTTGGTTTCTTCATCGGTTTTAACGCGGAACGATGGGTCTTCTTGAGCTAAACGATTTAAGGCCACACCCATTTTTTCTTGGTCGGCTTTAGTTTTTGGTTCAACTGCGACGTGAATAACCGGCTCAGGGAACACCATGCGCTCTAGAATGATTTCATCGTTGACGCTACATAAAGTATCACCGGTAGTGGCTTCTTTTAGACCAATGGCGGCAGCAATGTCACCGGCACGCACTTCGGTTAATGGCTCACGGGTATTAGCATGCATTTGCAC
The DNA here is from genome assembly GCA_937957775.1 of uncultured Methylotenera sp. GTDB lineage: Bacteria > Pseudomonadota > Gammaproteobacteria > Burkholderiales > Methylophilaceae > Methylotenera. The sequence continues at coordinate 2,240 of CALFXV010000102.1, forward strand.
AATACGGCCGATACGCTCTTTTTTACCTTTGATTGGGTTGTATACCGTGTCACCCGCGTTAATTACGCCAGAATAGACTCGGAAGAAGATTAACTGACCCACGAACGGATCGGTCATAATTTTGAAAGCTAGCGCAGAGAATTTCTCATCATCGGACGCTTTAAGACGGATTTCTTTACCGTCACCGTCTTCAGCTTGCGTTGGAGGAATGTCGGTTGGAGCTGGCATTAACTCAATCACTTTATCCAACATGGCTTGTACGCCTTTGTTTTTAAAAGCTGAACCACAAACCATGGGTACGATTTCAAAAGCAATGGTACGTATACGCAAACCAGCTAAGATATCAGCTTCAGATAAATCGCCTTCTTCAAGGTATTTATTCATTAGCTCTTCACTCGCTTCAGCCGCCGCTTCCACCATGTTTTCACGCCATTTATCGCACTCTGCTTTTAAATCAGCGGGAATATCGCGATAATCAAATTTCATGCCTTGAGAAGCCTCATCCCAATAGATGGCCTTCATTTTGATAAGGTCAACCACACCCTCGAACTTCTCTTCAGCACCGATAGGCACTTGCAATGGAATAGGGTTGGCTTTAAGACGTACACGCATTTGATCGTACACTTTGAAGAAGTTGGCGCCAGCACGGTCCATTTTATTCACGAACGCGATACGCGGCACTTTGTATTTATTGGCTTGACGCCAAACAGTTTCAGATTGAGGTTGCACACCACCCACAGCACAGTAAACCATGCAGGCGCCGTCTAGCACACGCATAGAACGTTCAACTTCAATGGTGAAGTCAACGTGACCTGGGGTATCAATAATATTAATGCGATGTTGGTCGAATTGACCAGCCATGCCTTTCCAGAAGCAAGTGGTTGCAGCGGAAGTAATGGTAATACCACGCTCTTGCTCTTGCTCCATCCAGTCCATCGTGGCAGCGCCATTATGCACTTCACCAATCTTATGGTTTACACCGGTATAAAACAAAATACGTTCTGTAGTGGTGGTTTTACCTGCGTCAATGTGCGCAGAAATACCGATATTACGGTAGCGTTCAATAGGGGTTATACGAGCCACGGCCATTACCTTTACTTAATATTATTGCTTAAATTCTTAAAGAGCAATTGGCCTAACTGTAAGATTAGGCCAATTAAACAAACGATCAATCAAATTACAAATGCTAACAATATTAGAACCTGAAATGTGAAAATGCTTTATTCGCTTCTGCCATACGGTGAACTTCTTCTCGTTTTTTCATGGCTGAACCACGACCTTCAGAAGCTTCAACCAACTCGGCCGCTAAACGCAAGCCCATGGATTTCTCACCACGCTTACGAGCTGCATCACGCATCCAACGCATAGCCAAGGCACTGCGACGGTTAGGACGCACCTCAACTGGTACTTGGTAGTTAGCACCACCAACACGGCGGCTTTTAACCTCAACCAATGGACGCAAGTTAGTTAAAGCCAAGGTAAACACCTCTAGAGCATCCTTGCCAGTTTTAACTGCGATTTGGTCAAATGCACCGTACAAAATACGCTCAGCAACGGATTTTTTACCACCCGTCATCAACACGTTTACGAATTTGGATACTTCTTGGCTACCGAATTTTGGATCCGGCAGGATATTGCGTTTGGGGACTTCTCTACGTCTTGGCATAATTTTCTCTATTCTACTTATGTTTTGCTAGCAACTGCTCGAGCAAGGCTTTTGGTTAGCCGCTATTAATAAAATTTAAATCCGTCAGCCTATTATTTGGCTTTAGCTTCTTTAGGACGTTTAGCACCGTATTTAGAACGTGATTGTTTACGGTCTTTAACACCAGCCGTATCCAAGCTACCACGCACCATATGGTAACGCACACCCGGTAAGTCTTTTACACGACCACCACGTAGTAAAACCACGCTATGCTCTTGTAGGTTATGGCCTTCACCACCGATATAGCTAATCACTTCATAGCCATTAGTCAGGCGTACTTTTGCCACTTTACGCAAAGCCGAGTTAGGCTTTTTCGGTGTCGTTGTATAAACACGCGTGCATACGCCACGTTTTTGTGGGCAGGATTCAAGTGCAGGCACTTTACTTTTTGTGACCACTTTAGCGCGTGGCTTACGTATTAACTGATTGATGGTTGGCATTGCCTATAACCTCTAATGATGTTCTTTTAAATATGTCTTTAATTAACCAACAGGCCTAAAAATCAAGCTTTGCAAGTTAAGCCAGGACGGCCTTGTCTCATATGACAATAAGGCCATCCTGAAAAACCCAACATTCTATTTAGCCTTGTAACCCTTGTCAAGGCATAAATAGTTCGCTTACTCTGCTGCGATCTCGCCGGTCACTTCACCGCTAGTCACTTCAGCGGCAGCCTCAACCAAACCTTCTTCTGAAGGCATTTCAGCGTCGGCGAATAAAGCCTCTGCTGGAATCTCTTTGGCTGGAACACCGCCAGCAATGGCCGCCAATTTACGTGCGTCGTGATAAGCCAAACCGGTACCGGCTGGAATTAAACGACCGACAATAACGTTTTCTTTCAAACCACGAAGGTCATCGCGTTTACCTAATATTGCAGCTTCGGTTAACACACGCGTTGTTTCTTGGAATGAAGCGGCCGAGATGAATGAATCCGTTGATAACGACGCTTTTGTAATACCAAGCAACACGTATTCAAACTCAGCTGGACGTTGATTTAACGCAATCACTTCTTCGTTTCTTGCTAATAAATCCGCACGTTCAACCTGCTCACCCATGATGAAGTTGGTGTCACCTGCATCGGTCACGCGAACGCGACGTAGCATTTGACGCACGATCACTTCAATGTGCTTGTCGTTAATTTTCACGCCTTGTAAGCGATACACGTCTTGCACTTCATCAATGATGTATCTAGCTAAGGCTTCACGACCTTGTAAACGTAAAATGTCTTGTGGCTCAGCTGGGCCGTCCACAATTGTTTCACCTTTAGTTACCACCTGGCCATCGTGTGCCGTTACGTGTTTGTCTTTAGGAATCAAGAACTCGTTGCTTACGCCGTCTAAATCGGTAATAACAAGACGTTGTTTGCCTTTGGTGTCTTTACCGAATGAAACTGTACCGGTCACTTCTGCCAACATGCCGGCATCTTTTGGTGAACGCGCTTCAAACAATTCAGCCACACGCGGCAGACCACCGGTAATGTCACGAGTTTTAGAAGATTCTTGTGGAATACGCGCAATCACTTCACCCACACCAACATCTTGACCGTCTTTAACGGTAATGATGCAGCCTAATTGAAAGGTCGTGTTAACCGATTGTTCGCTGCCGGCGATTTTCACTTCGGCGCCGTTAGCATCCATCAATTTAACTTGTGGGCGTAAGCCTTTGCTTTGACCAGCACGTTGTTTAGGATCGATCACCACCAGTGATGACAAGCCGGTTACATCGTCTATCTGTTTAGCAACGGTAATGCCCTCTTCCACGTTTTCAAATTTAATTTGACCCGCGTACTCAGTAATAATTGGACGCGTGTGCGGATCCCATGTGGCAATCGCTTGACCTGCTTTAACCGGTTTAGCATCGGTAATTTGCAGGGTCGCACCGTAAGGCACTTTATGGCGCTCACGCTCGCGGCCGTTTTCATCAACCACGATCACTTCACCATTACGTGAAATCACCACTTGCTCTTTACGTGCATTGGTTACATAACGCATGGTCGAGGTGAAATTCAACACACCATTTGATTTAGCTTCCACTTGGGAAACTGAAGCCGCACGCGATGCTGCACCACCAATGTGGAAGGTACGCATGGTTAACTGTGTACCAGGCTCACCAATGGATTGCGCCGCAATCACGCCCACGGCTTCGCCCATGCTAATTAACTTACCACGACCTAAGTCACGGCCATAACATTTAGCACAGATGCCATAACGCGTGTCACAGGTTAAGGCCGTACGTACTTTGACTTCATCGATACCTAAGGCATCAATGTGCTCAACTTCGTCTTCTGTTAGCAAAGTACCGGCTGGGTAAATCACTGCTTGTGTTTCCGGATCAATCACATCCAAGGCCGCAGTACGACCCAAGATACGATCGTGCAAGGGCTCTATCACTTCGCCGCCTTTTACCAGGGCTTTGGTGACCAAACCGTCACTGGTACCGCAATCGTTTTCGGTAACCACTAAATCTTGCGTTACGTCCACCAAACGGCGAGTCAAGTAACCGGAGTTCGCTGTTTTCAATGCCGTATCGGCCAAGCCTTTACGTGCACCGTGGGTAGAAATAAAGTATTGCAACACGTTTAAGCCATCGCGGAAGTTAGCTTTAATAGGCGTTTCAATAATTGAACCGTCTGGTTTAGCCATCAAGCCGCGCATACCAGCCAATTGACGAATCTGTGCAGCAGAACCACGCGCACCCGAGTCAGCCATCATGTAAATCGCATTAAACGATTCTTGGCGTAAGGCTTTGCCGGCCTTATCTTTCACTTGCTTGCCGTCTACGTCTAAAACGTCTTCTTCCTTAAGTTGCTTCATCATGGCGTCCGCTACCTTATCACTAGCACGACCCCAGATATCCACCACTTTGTTGTAACGCTCGCCTTGTGTTACCAAACCAGAAACGTATTGGTCTTCAATTTCTTTCACTTCGGTTTCGGCTGCGGTGATTAGGGATTCTTTTTCCTTAGGCACCAACATGTCGTTAATGCTGATAGAAATACCGGCTTTAGTCGCATAGGCATAACCCATGTCTTTCAATCTGTCGGCAAATATCACGGTTTCACGTATGCCCACCTTACGGAATGAAGCATTGATTAATTTAGAAATTTCTTTCTTTTTCAAGGCTTTATCAATATTGCTGTAGGCAAGGCCTGCTGGCAGAATAGCTGACAACAATGCGCGACCGACCGTGGTGTCATAGCGTGTGGTTTTCTCGGTTTTAACGCCGTCTAAATCCACATCGTATTCTTTAATACGCACGGTAATTTTTGCATGGATGTCCACCAAACCTTGGTCGAATACACGCTGCACTTCTTTCACATCCGCGAAACGCATGCCTTCACCACGTGCCGCCATACGATCACGCGTCATGTAGTACAGGCCCAACACGATATCTTGTGAAGGCACAATGATGGGTTCGCCGTTAGCAGGTGAAAGAACGTTATTGGAAGCCAGCATTAAGGTGCGCGCTTCCATTTGCGCTTCTAATGATAGTGGCACGTGAACCGCCATTTGGTCACCATCGAAGTCGGCGTTGAATGCCGCACAAACCAATGGGTGCAATTGAATGGCTTTACCTTCAATTAAGATAGGCTCAAAGGCTTGGATACCAAGACGGTGTAGCGTAGGCGCACGGTTCAATAGGACCGGATGCTCGCGGATCACGTCTTCTAAGATATCCCAAACTTCTGGTCCTTCTTCTTCTACTTTCTTTTTAGCCGCTTTAATGGTGGTAGCAATGCCTAACACTTCAAGTTTATGGAAAATAAACGGTTTGAATAATTCCAAAGCCATTTTTTTCGGCAAACCGCACTGATGCAATTTTAGTTGCGGGCCAACCACGATCACGGAACGACCAGAGTAATCCACGCGTTTACCCAGTAAGTTTTGACGGAAACGGCCGCCCTTACCTTTGATCATGTCTGCCAATGATTTCAATGGACGTTTATTGGCACCCGTCATCACTTTACCGCGACGACCGTTATCCAATAAGGAATCCACCGCTTCTTGCAGCATGCGTTTTTCGTTGCGCACAATGATTTCCGGTGCTTTCAACTCTAACAAACGTTTTAGACGGTTATTACGGTTAATCACGCGACGGTATAAATCGTTTAAATCGGATGTGGCAAAACGACCGCCATCCAATGGTACCAATGGACGTAGTTCTGGTGGCAATACTGGCAATATTTCCAATATCATCCACTCAGGTTTGATGCCGGATTTTTGGAATGCTTCCAATACTTTTAAACGTTTAGCGATTTTCTTGATTTTCGCTTCAGAGCCAGTCGCGCTTAAATCTTGACGCAACTGCACCACTTCACGCTCAATGTCCATCGTGCGCAATAATTCACGCACCGCTTCAGCACCCATCACCGCATTGAATTCGTCACCGTACTCTTCTACTTTTGCCAAGTAGTCGTCTTCAGTCAATAACTGACCGCGTGTTAACGGCGTCATGCCTGGGTCAACCACGATGAATGCTTCAAAATATAGCACGCGCTCAATGTCGCGCAAGGCAATGTCCAGCACCATGCCTAAACGGCTTGGTAAGCTTTTCAAGAACCAAATGTGTGCAACCGGTGAAGCCAAATCAATGTGACCCATGCGCTCACGACGCACTTTAGATAAGGTGACTTCTACGCCGCATTTTTCACAGATGACTCCGCGGTGTTTTAAGCGTTTGTATTTACCGCACAAGCATTCGTAGTCTTTTATTGGGCCAAAAATTTTGGCGCAAAATAAACCATCGCGCTCCGGTTTAAAGGTACGGTAGTTGATCGTTTCTGGCTTTTTAACTTCGCCATATGACCATGAACGGATTTTTTCAGGTGAAGCCAGTGCAATCTTAATTGCATCAAATTCTTCTTCTTGCGTTACCTGTTTGAATAAGTCTAATAGAGCTTTCATGTGAATTCTCCTTAATTGCGATCTAGGTCAATGTCGATGGCGAGTGAACGAATTTCTTTCACTAACACGTTGAATGATTCCGGCATGCCGGCATCAATTTTGTGTTCGCCTTTGACGATGTTTTCATATACTTTGGTACGGCCAGTGACGTCATCCGATTTCACTGTCAGCATTTCTTGCAAGGTATATGACGCACCGTATGCTTCTAATGCCCAGACCTCCATCTCACCAAAACGCTGGCCACCAAATTGCGCTTTACCGCCTAATGGTTGTTGCGTCACCAATGAGTATGGTCCAGTTGAACGCGCATGCATTTTGTCATCAACCAAGTGATGCAATTTCAACACGTGCATGTAACCGACCGTCACTGGACGCTCAAACGCATCACCGGTGCGACCGTCAAACAATTTCACCTGGGTTTTACCGGCAGAGAACTGCAATTGTTTGGTGCGTGCATCGTCATCAGGGAAAGCAAGATCCAACATGGCTTTAATATCGGATTCGGCTGCACCATCAAATACTGGCGTTGCAAATGGCACGCCATTTTTAAGGTTTCTTGCTAACTCCAACACTTCTGCATCGCTAAAGGATTTGATGTCTTCTTTTTTGCCTGTGCTGCCGTTGTAAATTTGTTCTAAGAACTTACGGATTTCAGCCACTTTAACTTCGGCTTGCAACATTTCATCGATGCGATGGCCTAGGCCTTTAGCAGCCCAACCCAAGTGGGTTTCTAGGATCTGACCGATGTTCATACGTGACGGCACACCCAACGGATTCAACACAATGTCCATAGGCGTCCCATCTGCCATGTGCGGCATGTCTTCCACTGGGCAGATTTTTGAAATCACGCCTTTATTACCATGACGGCCGGCCATTTTATCGCCTGGCTGTATACGACGTTTAACGGCTAGATAAACCTTAACCATTTTTTGAACGCCAGCTGGCAATTCATCGCCTTGGGTCAATTTACGTTTTTTCTCTTCAAATTTATTATCGAAAGCAACACGGGCTTGCGCCAAGCTGTCTTTCAATTGTTCCATTTGTCTAGCAGTTTCTTCATCACTTAAGCGAATATCAAACCAATCGTAACGGCCTACTGCAGCCAAGTATTCAGCTGTCAGTGTTTCGCCTTTTTTCAATTTGTTTGGACCACCGGTGGCCACTTTACCTTCGATCAAACGGCGAATACGGCCAAAGGCATCGTCTTCAACAATACGCATTTGGTCAGCCAGATCGGTTTTATAGTGCGCCAATTGATCGTCGATAATTTGCTGGGCACGTGAATCACGCTCCAAGCCTTCACGAGTGAACACCTGCACATCAATAACGGTGCCGCTCATGCCTGATGGTACGCGTAATGACGTGTCTTTTACGTCCGACGCTTTTTCACCGAAGATTGCGCGCAGCAATTTCTCTTCTGGTGTCAATTGCGTTTCACCTTTAGGGGTCACTTTACCGACCAATACATCGCCTGCTTCAACGTCTGCACCGATATAAATAATACCGATCTCATCCAAGCGGCTTAGCATGCGCTCGCTTAGGTTAGAGATATCTTGGGTGATTTCCTCAGGTCCTAATTTTGTGTCACGTGCCACCACAGTTAACTCTTCAATGTGGATGGATGTGTAGCGATCGTCCGCTACCACGCGCTCGGAAATTAAGATGGAATCCTCATAGTTGTAACCATTCCATGGCATGAAACCAACCAACATGTTTTGACCTAAAGCCAATTCACCCATGTCGGTAGAAGCACCGTCGGCTATCACATCGCCGCGCGCCAATTTATCACCCACTTGCACTAATGGACGTTGGTTAATGTTGGTATTTTGGTTAGAGCGGGTGTATTTGATTAAATTGTAGATGTCCACACCGACTTCACCGTCTTTGGCTTCATCGTCGTTAACACGAACCACAATACGACCAGAGTCGACGTAATCCACTACCCCACCACGACGCGCTTGCACGGTCGTACCGGAGTCAACCGCCACTGTACGCTCAATACCGGTACCAACCACGGCTTTTTCTGCACGTAAGCAAGGTACAGCTTGACGTTGCATGTTGGCGCCCATCAATGCACGGTTCGCATCATCGTGTTCCAAGAATGGAATTAAAGATGCCGCCACCGACACAATTTGGCCTGGCGCCACGTCCATGTATTGGACACGCTCAGGTTGCGTCATGGTGAATTCATTATGATGACGTGAAGAAATTAAGTCTTCCACGAACATGTTTTTCGCATCCAAATCGGTATTGGCCTGCGCAATCATGTACTGGCTTTCTTCAATGGCCGACAAGTAATCAATGGTGCCGGATACTTTATTGCCATCCACACGACGGTATGGGGTTTCTAAGAAACCGTATTCATTGGTACGAGCATACAAAGCCAATGAGTTAATCAAACCAATGTTTGGACCTTCCGGTGTTTCAATCGGGCACATACGACCGTAATGGGTTGAATGCACGTCGCGCACCTCAAAACCTGCACGCTCACGCGTCAAGCCGCCTGGGCCTAAAGCTGAAATACGGCGTTTGTGGGTAATCTCAGACAACGGATTGGTTTGATCCATAAACTGTGACAATTGGCTGGATCCAAAGAACTCACGTATCGCACTGGACACAGGTTTAGCATTGATCAAATCATGCGGCATTAAATTGTCTGATTCGGCTTGGCTTAAGCGCTCTTTAACCGCACGTTCCACACGGACTAAACCGGTACGGAATTGGTTTTCAGCTAGCTCACCGACTGAACGAATGCGGCGGTTACCTAAGTGGTCAATGTCATCAATCTCACCGCGACCATTACGCAATTCCAACAACACGCCGATTACCGCTAGGATGTCATCATTTGACAACACGTAAGCGCCTTCAGCGCCACGTGGGCCTTTTTCTTCGTAGAACTTACGCATCCAATTTGATTGACGCTCTTCCGCTTTAACTGGGAAGGCGCGACGATTAAACTTCATACGGCCCACGCGTGACAAATCGTAACGGTCTTCATTAAAGAATAAACCGTTAAATAAGGCCTCAACTGAATCTTCAGTTGGTGGCTCACCTGGGCGCATCATGCGGTAGATTGCAACGCGAGCACTGTATTGATCTGGGATTTCATCGATACGCAGGGTTTGTGAGATGTAGTCACCGTGATCTAAATCATTAGAGTACAGCGTGCTAATTTGCTTAACGTTAGCCGCGATCAATTTTTCCAATAGCGATTCTGTGATCTCGTCGTTCGCATTCGCTACCACTTCACCGGTTTCGCTATCAATAATGTTGTTGGCAATGGCGCGACCCAAGATAAAATCTTGTGGCACGGCAATTTTGTTAACGCCGGCTTTTTCCATGTCCCGTATGTGTTTAACGGTAATGCGTTTATCTTTAGCCACCAATACATCGCCGTTTTTAGCCACGATGTCAAATTTAGCCACTTCGCCACGGAGACGATCTGGTACCAAACTAAACTCAATGCCTTTAGCGCTGATATGGAAAGTATCAAAATCAAAGAAGGTAGCAATGATTTGCTCTGGGGTGTAACCCAATGCTTTTAGCAAGATGGTGACCGGCATCTTACGACGACGATCGATACGGAAATACAAGTAATCTTTTGGATCAAACTCAAAATCCAACCATGAACCACGGTATGGAATGATCCGGGCTGAGAATAATAATTTACCTGAGCTGTGAGTTTTGCCTCTATCATGCTCAAAGAACACGCCAGGACTGCGGTGCAATTGCGACACAATCACACGCTCGGTACCGTTAATAACGAAGGAGCCATTTTCAGTCATCAAAGGCAATTCGCCCATGTAAACTTCTTGTTCTTTCACTTCTTTAACGGTAGGTTTGGACGCTTCTTTGTCCATAATGGTTAAACGCACCTTAACGCGCAACGGCGCTGCATAGGTTAAACCGCGTTGTTGGCATTCTTTAACATCAAATGGCTCTGCACCAAGCTGATAGCTTACGTAATCCAATCTGGCGTTGCCTGAATGGCTAACAATAGGGAATACAGAGGCGAAGGTCGATTGCAGACCATCTTCAGTGCGCTTATCTGCGGCTACGTCTGCCTGCAAAAAGGCCTTATAGGACTCCAATTGCATTGCAAGTAAGTAGGGAATTTCTTGAACACTTTCGCGTTTAGCAAAACTTTTACGAAGGCGTTTCTTTTCGGTGAAGGAATAGCTCATTGCATCTCCTAGTATTTGAGGGCAGAAATTAAAGCACTTGTTATAAATTGAAAATTTATACGCCTGAAAAGCACTTTTATTTCTAACTTCATGTGTTAAAAATTGATAAAAAACCGGCCGTACTTGTAATACTTCTTTGCATTACATTTTGTTACACTTTTTTCGTCGCTATAAACGGCGAAGGCTGACGGTTTCCCGTCAGCCCATGGCCATTAATTCAGCAATGAATTATTTGATTTCGCCAGTTGCACCAGCTTCGATCAATTTTTTCAATGCAGCTTCTGCATCCGCTTTATTCAAGCCTTCTTTAATGGTTTTTGGTGCGCCATCAACTAAGTCTTTCGCTTCTTTCAAACCTAAAGCCGTTAATTCGCGAACCGCTTTAATAACGCTTACTTTTTGTTCGCCAGCGTTGGTCAAGATAACGCTAAATTCAGTTTGCTCAGAAGCAGCAGCTGTTGCTGCACCGCCACCTGCTGAAGCTGCTACAGCCACTGCTGCTGCTGAAACGCCAAATGTTTCTTCGATTTCTTTAATGAATGCCGTTAAATCTAAAACTGACATCTTGCTTACTGCATCTAAAATATCTTTATTTGAAACTGCCATTTTAATATTCCTTAAATTTAATAATGTTGCTTTTAATTAGTCGCTCATATGAACTATGCGCAGTGAATTAAGTGCTTAGAATTACGCTGCTTTTGTATCACGAACAGCCGCAAGCGCACGTGCAAACTTAGTTGGCACCTCGTTGAGCGTGCGTGCAAATTTTGCAAGCAATTCTTCACGACCTAATGTAGATGCTAGGGCTTGAATGCCTGCAACATCCATCACTTGATTGGGGATCGCGCCACCTTTAATGACAAACTTGTCATTAGCTTTAGCGAAATTGTTCAACACTTTTGCCGCAGCCACTGGGTCTGCTGAAATACCAAACACCAATGGACCAACCATATTGCTTGCTAAAGCTGAAAACGGTGTGCCGTCAACTGCACGACGAACCAAGGTGTTTTTCAACACGCGTAGGTATACACCAGATTTACGAGCCTCAGCACGTAACACAGTCATATCTGCCACGCCCATGCCGCGGTATTCGGCTAGAACGATGGCTTGCGCCTCAGCAACTTGTGCGCTAACTTCTGCAACTACTGCTTTTTTCTCTGTAAGATTTAGACTCAAGGTCTGTACTCCTTCCGTTAAAATCTCCGCCTTATTGCTAAAGCAGAATCCGTTTTTAATGTCAGAATCAACACTAAAAACCTTTTACGGCGATCATTTAGCAGGGAATTATTCCTGTTTAGGGATGCGCCATCTGCGTAGGGTTTTGTCTATTTGTCGCAGAGGTCGAAGTTAAACGCCCTTCTTCACCCACCACCAACACACTTACATTAAGTCCAAAGGACACCTACGGTCTTTGATAACCTCTTTATTGTCAGCCATTACGCTTACACTAAAGAGCCCAAAGGCCTTTGCGAGTCGCGCTCGTGAGCGCGACTCATCATTCTTTTTTATGCAACCAAGCTGGCTTGATCAACACGAACGCCTGCACCCATGGTGCTAGATACAGACAATTTTTTCAGGTAAACGCCTTTAGTAGCGGCTGGCTTCGCTTTGTTCAAAGCGTCTACCAATGCTAATAAGTTGCCTTGCAATTGATCAACCGTGAACGATGCACGGCCGATAGTGCAATGCACAATGCCGCCTTTGTCTGTACGGTATTGCACTTGGCCGGCTTTAGCGTTTTTAACCGCTGTTGCAGCATCCGGTGTCACGGTGCCGACTTTTGGGTTAGGCATCAAACCACGTGGGCCTAATACTTGACCTAAGGCACCAACAATACGCATGGCATCAGGCGTGGCAATAACGATGTCAAAATCCATCACACCGGCTTTAACTTGTTCAGCCAAATCTTCAAAACCAACCACATCCGCACCAGCGGCCTTAGCGGCTTCAGCTTGGGCACCTTGAGCAAAAACGGCAACGCGTGTCGTTTTACCTGTGCCGTTTGGTAGCACCAATGCACCACGAACCAATTGGTCTGATTTACGTGCATCAATACCAAGATTAATCACTGCATCAACGGATTCGTTGAATTTAGCTTTGGCATTTTCCTTAACCAAGGTTAAGCCTTCTTGCACTGGATACAATTTATTGCGATCCACTTTTGCGCGTAGCGCTTCAATTCTTTTACCCATGTTATACACCCTCCACTTCAATGCCCATGCTGCGCGCGCTACCAGCAATGGTACGAACTGCAGCATCCATATCAGCTGCTGAAAGATCAGCACGTTTAGTGTTAACAATCTCTTCGGCTTGTGCGCGAGTGATTTTACCCACTTTGTCTGTATGCGGACGTGGTGAACCTTTAGTAATGCCGGCTGCTTTTTTGATCAAAATAGTGGCCGGTGGCGATTTCATGATAAAAGTAAAACTCTTATCAGCAAATGCAGTAATCACCACAGGAATTGGCAAACCCGGCTCAACGCTTTGGGTTGCGGCATTAAATGCCTTACAAAATTCCATGATGTTTAAACCACGTTGGCCTAAGGCCGGACCTACTGGAGGACTTGGATTGGCTTTACCTGCAGGAATCTGCAGTTTTATGTAGCCGATGACTTTCTTTGCCATGCTATGACTCCTAAATGGGTGCAAACGCTAATGGAATTAGCTCCCCGGTTAATAAACTTACTGCTGCTTTTAAACTTCTTTTTCGATCTGACTGAATTCCAATTCAACTGGGGTAGACCGACCAAAAATAACCACTGAGACACGCAATTTGCTCTTCTCGTAATTAATGTCTTCCACGTTGCCAGAGAAATCTTTAAATGGGCCATCGATAATACGGATGGACTCGCCTTTTTCAAAGGTAAGCTTCTGCGTTGGATTGCTTTTACTGTCATCAATGCGTTGCAAGATGATGTCGACTTCTTTGTCTCTGATTGGCGTAGGCTTTTGTGCGCTACCGCCAATGAAAGCCGTTACGCGCGGCGTACTTTTAACCAAATGCCAGCTCTCGTCTGTCATGGCCATTTGCACCAAGACATAGCCTGGGTATAGCTTGCGCTCAGAGATGGTTTTTTGGCCGGCTTTCATTTCCACCACTTCTTCGATGGGGACCAAAATTTGTCCGAACTGATCTTGAAGACCGTTACGTACAATTCGCTCTTCCAAGCCTTTTTGAACGGATTTTTCAAAGCCTGAAAAAGCTTGTACCGCGTACCATTTCATACTCATTACGCGCTCCGTCCCATTAACCACTGCACCATATAAGCAAACCCAATATCCACAATTGCTAAAAATGCCGCCATAATCACTACCAAGACAAATACAACCAAGGTTGTTTGTATGGTTTCTTTACGGGTAGGCCAAACTACTTTACGCGCCTCAGCCACCGCATCCGCGATAAAGCCTAGCGACTGCTGACCAACAGCTGTCGTCCAGAGAACGACCACGGCAGCGCCCATACCGGCTAGCACAACAAGGATACGTAAAACCGTAGCCTTATCTGCCAACAGGTAATAGCCCGCTATGCCTGCAGCAAGTAGCAAGAATGCTACTAACAACTTAATTTTGTTGATCATAATTTACTTAATTAGCATTACTTAAAAATTAACGACTAAAGCTTTAGTCATGCTTAATCAGAAAAACGATTAAGCCACACTCCAAATTTGGCAGGCCAAGAGGGTTTCGAACCCCCAACCCTCGGTTTTGGAGACCGATACTCTACCAGTTGAGCTATTGGCCTGTTGTTACTACAAACACTTAAATTGCACTAGCTTAAACACAACAAGCTACGTCAGTTTATGACGTAGCTTGAAGGCGTTCAATTAACAATTATTCAATAATCTTAGCTACCACACCCGCACCAACAGTACGGCCACCTTCACGAA
>CALFXV010000103.1 GCA_937957775.1 uncultured Methylotenera sp.
TTACGGCGGTTTATTTCCACTATGCTTTTCTTAAGGAATACATAATAAAACCATTTTGGCGCAAGGTTTTCTGGACATTGCTGTTGGCCACCCCATTGGAAATGCTGCTGATTTTATCCGGGCGCCTATCAACCGCCTTAACGCTGAATATGCTGGTGGTGTTGATTGCCAGCCCATTAATGCTTTTTATGGTGTTGTTTGGTATCAATTGGTCAGCCCTAGGTGGCAAGCCGTCTTTGTTACCCAAGAGCTTGCTTGTGGGGTTTTATTGGCTTTTTTGCGCGGTGACCGCCTTAACTGCCTTACCCTCACTAGGCTTTAAATCGATCAGCAACTATGCCCCGCATTTTGTGCTTATTCACGGTTTTCTTACCGGCACGCTGATGGTGGTATTGCTGCACTTTCGGGTTAAGCGTGTGGAAGAAGAGCAGCACTTGGCTGTGCGCTTGGCTCAGCACGAGGCGCAGCAACAAAAGCAGCAACGCGATACGGAAAGAAACTTCCTGGAAATGCTGACCCATGAATTTAGAACCTCGTTATCGGTCATCAGGATGGCCATAGGCTCCGGCGTCATGAGCAAAAAAGAGCGCAGCTACGCCGACAACGCCATTTTGAGCATGGATCAGGTCATCGAGCGCTGTCAGCAAGTGCAGCAATTGGCGGACGGCCAATTAAGCCCGCAACAAGACAAAGTAAACTTGCCCGCCTTGCTTAAAGAATGGGTGGCGCAGTCAGCCGAAGCCGAGCGCATACAGTTGGAATTAATCGAACTGCCGCGTCTGTCATCGGATGAGAAGTTATTGAAAATTGTGATCGGCAACCTGCTGGACAATGCCTTGAAGTACAGCCTAAAAGGCAGCACGGTTAGGCTGGCCTTGGCTGAGCTGAATGGGAAAATTAGACTGGAAGTGAGCAGCGTGCCTGGTCCAGCTGGCCGGCCTGATCCCGACAAGGTGTTTCAAAAATATTACCGAAATGAAAAAGCCCACGGCTTTATTGGCTCGGGATTGGGTTTGTACATCATTAAAAATACCGTGCGCTTAATGGGCGGTGATTTGCGCTATGAGCCCACGGACGAATTGGTGAAATTTCAATTATGGCTACCCAGATAAATATCGTGGTGGTGGAAGACCACCTTAGCTTGCAAGAACTGTTAGTTGAAGCTTTGCGAGATGAAGGCTACGCCGCTGTTGGCTGCGCCTCAGCAGAAGAGCTGGACGAATACCTAGTTCAAGCCAAAGCCGATATTTTGGTGCTGGACATCAATTTGCCGGGTGAAAACGGCGTCAGTATTGCGGCCCGCCTAAGCGAGGCCAACCCGGCCCTGCGCATCATTATGTTAACGGCCAGATCAAGCGAAAAAGACAAGCTGATAGGCTACGAAAATGGTGCGGACATTTACCTAACCAAGCCGGTGTCGCCCAATGAATTGCTGGCAGCCGTGGGCAGCATCAAACGGCGCATCAAGCAAGAAGTGCCAGCCGCCAGTTTGTTGCTGGACTGCCCAAAAAGGCAATTGCTGGCTACGCTGAGCGGCGCCATGGCTGAGCTTAGTTTTAATGAATTGAACTTACTGAAAGGCTTGGTGGTGGCGCCCTGCCATAAGCTGGATTACTGGCGTTTGCTGGATTTGCTAGGTAAGGCCGTGGACGAAAAAAGCAAGGCCGCCTTAGGCGTGCAAATTCACCGTTTGAATGTAAAGCTGCTGCCACTGACGGACGGCGAAACCTGCATCAAATCCAACTTCAAAGAAGGCTATCAACTGGCCGTTAGCATCAATATCAGCCGCTCTTAAGCTTAGCCTGATTTTAAAATTAAAAATTGACTATAGTCCCATTTTGGGAATATAGTGATTTATGCGCGTTATCTCTCTCAAGATAGTAAAAGATTTTTATACGTCATATCCGGATTCGGAGCAGGCGTTAAAGGCCTGGCTTCACGAAGCTCGGCAAGCGGAATGGAAAGATCCGGCAGAAATAAAAGCGCAGTTCAGTAGTGTCAGTATTTTAAAAAGTAGGCGGGTTGTTTTTAATGTAAAAGGCAACGCATACCGAGTGGTTGTTGCGATTGCTTACCAATATGGTGCGATTTATATTAAGTTTATAGGCGCGCATGCAGAGTATGACAAGGTGGACGTGAATAGCGTCGAAATGGAGTAATGATGGAAATCAAGCCTATCCGCAACGAAGAGGAATATAAAGCCGCATTAAAGGCAGTCTCGCCATTCTTTGAAAATGAACCCAAGCTTGGCTCACCAGAGGCGGACTTTTTTGAAATAATGCTGGCGCTAATTCAGTCCTATGAATCTAAGCAATTTGCTATTGATTTGCCAGACCCTATTGAAGCCATCAAGTTTAGAATGGAACAGTCGGGCTTGGCGCCTAAGGATTTGCAGTCAATAATAGGCAAATCGAATCGTGTCTCAGAAGTGCTCAATAGAAAGCGTTCATTGACTATAGGTATGATTCGGAGATTGAATGCGGATCTCGGTATTTCTGCAGAATGTTTGATTAAGCCAACAAGAGAGCGAGCCGCCACTAAGTAGTAGCCATCTTTTGATGAATAAATGACCCTATAAAAAAACGAATGCGCTTGCCAAAAAATGGCTGTAAACGCATCCAAACGCCTCGACCCTGCAACACCAAACAACGTACCCAAACTATTTTTCAACACCCCGTCTTTAGGCTAAAATAGGGCCCTCAAAAACAGGGTCTGTCCTTCCCCGACAAAACCCTGTCCTTGCCCCATTTTCTTTGCATTTTTCTTGAAAAATGTAATGCCTTGTAATAACTGCCAGCAGTTATTTGCGATATTACCAATAGGGTAGTTTTCCCCGCGTTGCGCCTTGCAATCGGGAATGATTGTAAGCTATTGATAATAAAGATATTATTTAAATAATTTTTTGCAGATGACGTACCAAGAATCGCAATTTACCGGGCAGGCAGTCAGACCATTATTGAAATGGGCTGATTTTTCAGCCATTTTTGTAAAAATAACGCTGTTATTTGCGATTATTTTTACCCTAGTTTTTGCCGGCTTAGCGCAGGCCGCAGGCGAGGGTACGCCGCCTGATGCCGGTCGCTTATTGGAGCAAATTGAGCGCGAGTTGGATTTGAAGCCAGCCACGCCATTGCCTGAGGTAGAAGTGCAGCCTGTTCCTGCGGCGGAAGACCAAGGGCCGCTGATCACGGTTAAGCAATTTGTCTTTATTGGCAACCGCATGCTTAGCGAAGAAACCTTGCAAGCGGCCGTCGCGCCGTTGCTTAATCGCCCCATCAGCGTCACCGAACTAAAAACCAGCTTGAATCTCATCACCGCCGTCTACCGCAAGAACGGTTACTTGGTCACCGCCACTTGGCCTGAGCAAGACATCACCGAGGGCGTGGTGCAGATTAAAGTCGTGGAAGCCGTATTGGGCGAGATTAAATTTGACGGCAGCTACGGCAAAGACTTTAAACGCGTTAAGCCGCAAGTCTTCGAGCGCTACATCTTGGCAGCCACCCCTAAAGGCAAACCGCTCAACCAAGATAAATTGGGTTCGGCCTTGACCCTTATAGACGATTTGTCCGGTGCCAATGCCGAGGGCACCTTGCAGGCCGGTGCAGCCGTTGGCAGCACCGATGTCTTGCTTAAAGTAAAAGACCAGCCTTTGTTAAGCGGTTACCTCATTGTGGATAACACCAACGGCAGACAAACCGGCCGCGAAAAAGCCACCGCTACCTTGAGCATTGCCAGCCCGACCGGATACGGCGACAACTTAAGCCTAACCGCCCTGCATGCTGAAGGCACCGATTACGTGCGCTTGAGTTATAAATTGCCGGTTGGCAGCAGTGGCTTGCAAATCAGTGGCATGGCTAGCACCATGCGCTACGACGTGACCGCCCCGGAGTTCAGGGCCAGCAAACTCAGCGGCCAATCCGATACCTTTGGCCTGCAAGGCAGCTATCCCTTGCTGCGTAATAAAACCACCAAGCTGATGATGAGCGTAGACCTGGATCAAAAATACTTCACCAATAAAGGCGACGAAGCCGGCACCGTGGTCACCACCAGCGACTACAAAGTGCAAGTGGCTGCCCTGGCATTTAGTCTAGATCACACCGATGCTTGGTTAGCCGGCGCGCAAAATAACCTAACGGTTAATCTAGGTGCCGGCCGAGTGGACATGGACGGCTCGCGTCAGCAACATGCCGAAGGCGACAGAATCGGCGCGCAAACCCAAGGCGATTACCTGCGCCTGCGTTTGAATGCCAACCGTAACCAATTTTTGACCGACAGCGTCAGCCTTAATGTCAGTGGGTCGGCCTTGTTGGCTAACAACAATTTGGATTCCTCCGAGAAAATCTATCTAGGCGGTGTCGGCGGCGTGCGCGCTTACCCAACCAGTGAGGGTGCCGGCAGCGCTGGCTTCATGACAATAGCCGAGCTGTTTAAGTATTTCCCTAACAACATCAGTACCTCTGCCTTTGTCGATTACGGCCGCATTAAGCAATTTGTCGACAACCACAACCTAGCTAACACCGCTGTCTTAAGTGAAAACAACGCTTACAGCTTAAAAGGCTACGGCGCCTCCATTGCTTGGCAAGGGCCGTATCGTACTAATGTGAAGGCGACTTACGCGCACCGTATCGGCCATAACCCCAATAAGACCAGTACCGGTAACGACCAAGACGGCAGCAAACACTACGACGTATTCTGGCTAAACGGCGGCATCAACTTCTAATGACACGCACCCTGACCACAACAGTTAAGCAAGCGCTGATGCTATTCATCAGTTCGATGCTGCTGTGCGTCAGTTTCGCTGTGTCGGCCGAAACCGCCCCTGATGTGAATGCCTTGCCGACCAATGGCCAAGTGGTGGCCGGCACCGCTCACATCAGCACCGACAACAGCCAGGCCAGCGCCCCGGTCTTAAACGTTAACCAAGCCAGCCAGCGCGCCGTAGTCAATTGGGAGAAGTTTGATGTGGGCGCAGCCGCCACGGTCAACTTCAATCAGCCCAATGCCCAAGCGTCTACCCTAAACCGCGTCAGCGACCCCAACCCCAGTAAAGTGTTTGGTAAGATCAATGCCCCTGGTGAAGTGGTGCTGGTTAACCAAGCAGGCGTGTACTTTGCCCCCAGTGCTAATGTAGACGTCGGCTCCGTGGTCGCCACCAGCCACAGCATCAGCGATGCCGATTACATGGCAGGCAAAGCGCAATTTGACCGCAACGGTGCCACCGGTAAAGTCGTTAACGAAGGCAACATCAAAACCGCCTTGTCCGGTTACGTTGCCTTACTCGCACCGGAAGTGCGTAACAGCGGCGTCGTCGTCGCACAAATGGGCACAGTGGTGATGGCGGCCGGCGAGCGCATCACCCTCAACTTTGCCAGCAACAGAAAGCTCGCCAGCATCACCACCACCCCTAGCACCATCCGCAGCTTGATAGAAAACAGAAACGCCGTGCAAGCGCCGGGCGGACTCATCATCTTGTCGGCACCGGCCGTCGACAGCCTAGTGGCAGGGGTGATTAAGCAAAGCGGCGTGTTGAATGCCGGCAGCAACGCCAACATGGTGGCCAACAAGGGCGGGCGCATTATGTTGTCGGCCAGCCACGTTACATTAAGCGCGGGTTCTAAAACCCTGGCGCGGGGTGAGACCGGTGGTGGCGTGGTAGAAGTAGTCGCCACTAAAACCGCCACCGTGGAAGCGGGTGCCAAGGTCAGCGTGTCAGCGACCGGTAATGGCAACGCCGGCACCATCAGCATACACGCCGATGAAAAAACCACCATCAATGGCACGCTCTTAGCCCAAGGTGGCATCGTTGCCGGTAACGGCGGGGTGATCTCCACCACCTCTAACGGCCAGTTAGAAATCGGCGCAACAGCCGAAGTAAAAGCAGGGGTGCGCGGTGAGTCTGGCCAAGTGGGTACTTGGAATGTGGCTGCCGCCAATGTCGAGATCACGCAAGCTAACGCACCGGTGATTGCCGCCACCCTTAACCAAGCCAACGTGAAAGTGAAAGCGCAAGCCGGAAATGTCACCGTGCACGAAGACGCGGTTATCCAAAAAACCGCACCCAAGCTGACCGAGCTAAAACTGGAAGCGAGCCAATCGGTGTTCATCCGAGGAAAAGTGCAAAGCGCACGCTTATCGCCCATCACCTTAGCCATCATCAGTGAGCATGCCATCGAGTTGGCGACCAGCGCCCAAGTGCAGGCGGCGCAAGTGAGCCTGCAAGCCCCCAGCATCGATTCGGCGGGTAACATTTTTGCCTACCTATTTGGCGACGGCAGCAGCCTGCCTCTCATTAGCTTCATGGCTGGCCGCATCACTTTAGCCGGCAGCCTACGCGCTGGCTCAAACGGCCGCGCCGGTAAAATCAGCCTGCTGGGTGAAAATGGCGTGGACATAAACAACGCCAGCTTGATGGCCAATGGCGACGACGGCGGGGAAGTCAGCATTATTTCCAGATTGGGCTCGGTCAACCTAACAAACAGCATTATCCAGACTAACGGTGGTGAGGGTCGCGGCGGAGCAATTTCCGTGGCCGGTCTTCAAAATACGATCCTCTCCGGATCGTCACTTGAAGCAACCGGGACAACACAAGGTGGTCAAGTTAGCCTGACTTCGTACACAGGCGACATCAATTTTGCAAATGCAATCGTTCAAACTAACGGTGGTTCCGGCTTAGGCGGAACGATCCGTGTTGACGCATACAACACGCTCGCCATTAACGGACAACTCTCAGTTAATTCACTATCTGCATCAGCAGGTCAAATCACCCTAGAAGCGCAACACATTCTTCTAGACACCCAAGCAAACTTATCCGCAACAGGCGCCACTGGTGGCGGCAGCATTTTAGTCGGCGGCGATTGGCAAGGCGCCGGCACTTTACGCCAAGCAACAACGGTCACCATGAATCAAGGTGCAGTGATTGATGCCAGCGCCACACAAAATGGCCGTGGCGGTAAAGTCGTGCTCTGGTCTGATATACACAACCCTAATTCTGTCACGACGGTTAATGGCACTATTCTTGCCAAAGCGGGCGTATCGGGTGGCAACGGCGGCCAGGTCGAAACATCGGGATATATTCTAAAAGTTGATGGTATTTTTGTTTCCACTAAAGCCTTGCGTGGTTTTAATGGAGATTGGTTGCTGGATCCACGCAATATTACAATTAGTAGCGGATCCGATAGCGGAGTCTCAAGCTACACCGCCAATGCCGATAGTGCCGTTATTAACGTAACAACGTTGACCAGTGCATTAGCAACCACCAACGTCACGGTGTTTACTGGCAGTTCCGGCACAGCGCAAGCAGGCAATATTACGGTGAGTAACGCCATTAGTGCTGGTGGTTCAGGTGTGCTTACCTTGCGTGCGGCCAATAACATTACGATTAATGCCGACATTACTCGTACATCCACCGGTGGCTTGATACTTCGCTCTGGATCGGGTTCCGTGTCTGGCACAGGTAAGCTTTATCTTAGCGGGGGCACAACGCTTGAACTGTCACATGGAAGCACCGTTTCTAATGACATTGTAATTGGAACCGGTGGCGCCACGATCAAACTATTCCAACAGTTGGATGTGCAGGTGTTGATTGTTGCTGGTGGTGGCGCAGGTGGAGCTCAAGGTTGGGCCGGCGGTGGCGGTGGCGGTGGCGTGATTTATGGGAACGCACCCTTAAGTTTAGGAACTACCTCAATCGCAGTGGGTGCCGGCGGATCGGGAGCGGCGGCTTCAAATGGACTAGGTAATAATGGTGGCAACAGTCAATTTGGTTCAGTCACGGCAATAGGTGGCGGTGGCGGTGCAGGCGGCGCTGGAGGCGGTGGCACTGCAAGCGGAACCGGTGGTCTTGGTTTGGCGATTGATATTTCGGGTCAGTCCGTCACTTACGCCACGGGTGGCGATGGCGGCAGCGGAACGACAGCTAGTGCGGGCGTCTCCGCAGCCAGCAACCTGGGTAACGGTGGTGGTGGTGCATCTTTCAATACCACCGGTGGTCGGGTGGGTGGTGCTGGTGGCTCGGGTCTTGTGGTGGTGCGCTACTTGGGCGCCGCTGCAGGAACAGGCGGCACAGTGGCTGCAGGCACGGGCCGTGCCTTGGGCTATACCGTTCAAACCTTCACCTCGAATGGCACATTGGCTTTGGGTGCGCTAGAGGCCACCTTCAGCGGCAACATCACCGGCACGGGCTCGCTCACGGCCAACCCTGCGTCTGGCGGCAAGTTCACTTTCACGGGCACCAACAGCTACGCAGGCAGCACCACGCTCAGTGCGGGTACCTTGCAAGTGGGCACAGGCGGCTTGGCGGGTTCGTTGGGTGCATTGAACGCGGCTGTCATCAACAACGGCACACTCATCTTTAACCGCAGCGACGCCCTGAGTTACTCGGGCTTGTTCAGCGGTACAGGCGCACTTACTGTCAGCACGGGTGGGCTCGCGCTAACAGGTGGCGCCACGTACACAGGCCTCACCACGCTGTCGGCCAACACCACGCCTAGCAGCATCACCTACACCAACAATGTGCCACCCAGCACAAGTGGTTTTGCGGGAACGGGGCCGGTCATCATCCAGCCAGCAGCTAACAGCACCTTTACCAGTGCGTTCACCGCGAATTACTCCTTTGCCAACACGATAACGGGGTTCACTTTAGGTAGCAGCACGAATACGCAGGCGTTGACACTCGCTTCCACCATCGGCATCACGGGGGACATCAAGGTGTATGGCGGCTCAATCACACAAAACGCCGGTGTGAACGTCACCAGCGGTGGTGGCAACATTTCTTACACAGCCGCAGGCGGTGGCTTTACGGCCAGTGACGACAAGGCTATTTCTATTGGCGCAGCCAGTGGATCACGCTCGGTCCTCAACGCAGGTGGCGGGAACATCGCCTTGTCTGGTAGTTGGGGCACCACGGGTGTAGCAGGCGGCGGAGACTATGCCATTTGGATGTTTGGCTCAGACATCAAAACCTCAGGTGCAGGCACCATCAGCATCACGGGCGACGCCACCAATACCACCACCACATCGGGTGGGGCCTATGGGGTGAACATGGGCAATGGGTCGCTGATTCAAACCGAAACAGGTGCACTCACCATCACAGGCACAGGCGGCAAAGCATCTGCATATTCACGTGGTGTGGTGATTGACACCCAAGCGTTAAAAGTGCTTTCTAGCTCAGGCGCCATCACCCTCAAAGACTTGTCGCCCACGGGTCTCACGGGGACCTATTCGGGTTTGTATTTAAGACCTGGTGCATCGGCCGATCTGTATTTAGGTTCAGACGGCAGCACAGTGTTGTCGGGCTCGTCAACGGCCAGTTCATCTGGAATCAACATTCAATCTGACAAGGTGAGTTTTGTGGCTAACACCTACAAAACAACAGCCAACACGTCAGGGGCTTTGGTGGTTGAGTCGGTGGGTAGCATTTTTACGAGTGCCTTAGATACGACTGCCTTTGGTATTTCAGGTAGTCCGTCAAGCGTGCGTTTGGGTAAAACAAGCAACACTGCCAATGTCACCTTAGCTAACGCGATCACGGCTGCTGGACCTATCACTGTGTATGGCGGCGATATCACCTTGAAAACCAACTTGACTAGTACTCTAGCTGGCGCTGCCATCAAGCTGTTGGCCACAGGCACTATCACCAGCAATACAGCGTCTAACACCCTCACCACCAATGGCGGTGCTGTGTTATTGGCCAGTGATACCGAGGGCGATGGTTTTGGCAGCATTTATGTCAGCTCATCAGGCTTGACCATTGACACCCGCACAGGCCTGGCGGGTAGCAAAAGCACCACAGGTATAGGCGGTGGTGCCATCACGCTGGCAGGTGGCGACCAAGCAGGTACGGGCTATGCCTCGGGTGTCAGCTCTACAGCGGCAGGCGGCATTAACTCAGATGGTTATTTGGGCTTGCTCTCAGGCGGCGGCGACATCACCATGCGAGGCAGAAGCTGGGCTGGCGCTGTGAGCAGCGGCTATCAAGCTTGGGGCATTGCCCATTGGGGTAGCGCAGGCTTTGTAGCCGACAGTGGCGTGGGCAAAATTTACCTTGAAGGTATCAGTCGCTCCTCAGGCACGAGCTCTTACAAGATGGGCATCTCCACCTACTACGCGGTGGATTTGAAGTCTGCTTATGCAGGTGCAGATGCCATCAAGCTGGTGGGCTCTAGCACCACATCAGGTGCAGGTTGGAACCACGGTGTTGATTTGGGCACAGGCAACGAAGGCTACTCCTCTGCGACGTACCAACGCATCGTGGCCAGTGGTGTAGGTGGTGGCGTTTCCATCATCGGCACTGGCAATGAATGGGCTGTGCTGATTCG
>CALFXV010000104.1 GCA_937957775.1 uncultured Methylotenera sp.
AATCTTCGCAGCATGAAGCCTGGCCATAACAGCCTGCAAAGCAGCGAAGTTGAGCACATCGCCCAGACCTTGAACGTCAAAGCGGAAGAAGTGCGGGAAATGGAGGCGCGCCTTAACGGCCACGAAATCGCTTTAGAATCCAGCGCGGATGACGACGAAGACGGTCATTACAGCCCCATCGCCTACTTGCAAGACGAGCGCTTAGAGCCACTGGCCGCCATGCAAGCCAAACAAACCGAAGCCTTTGAAAGCAATGGCTTGAGCCATGCCTTGCAACACTTGGATGAGCGTAGCCGTCGCGTGGTGGAAGCGCGTTGGTTGCAAGACGACGGCGGCAAAACCTTGCACGAATTGGCTGCCGAATTTGGTGTGTCTGCAGAACGCATACGCCAAATCGAGCAAAAAGCCATGCAAAAAATTAAAAGCACCATGCTGGCATACCAAGCTTAAATTCGGCTAGCTTGAGAAAAAGGCTGCGACACGCAGCCTTTTTTATTGGCGATGCGCTGCGTCTTAAGCAATCTATGCCTAGCCTATTGATGTCGCTGCCACGCCGTTCTGTTATCATCCTATTTTACAAAAAGTTGACCCAAGCATGAGTAAGCCCAACCCTAGACCAACCGACATAAAGCTGCACCAAGCCTCGCGTTTATTGGAAATAAAATTCGACGATCAGACCGAGTGCATGCTCTCTTGCGAATTTTTGCGCGTCCACTCGCCCTCCGCTGAAGTCAAAGGCCACGGCCCTGGCCAAGAAGTGCTGCAAACCGGTAAAGAACTGGTCAACATCAGCCAAATCGAAGCAGTAGGCAATTACGCAATTAAACTGGTGTTCAGCGACGGCCACGATACCGGCTTGTATTCCTGGGATTACTTATACGAACTGGCGCGCAACTACGAAGCCTTGTGGTTGGAGTACTTAGGTAAACTAAGTGTGGCCGGCTTGAGTCGAAGCGAATAAGCGAGGGACACATGTCTGAGCAACAACAAACCCATTTTGGTTTTAAAACCGTGGCCGAAGGCGAAAAAGCCAAGAAAGTCGGCGAGGTTTTCCATTCCGTGGCCAGCAAATACGACTTGATGAACGACGTCATGTCGGCCGGCTTGCACCGCACTTGGAAACGCTTTGCCGTGGAAATCAGCGGCGTTAAAGCCGGCGACACGGTATTAGACATTGCCGGCGGAAGCGGCGATTTATCCAAACTGTTTGCGCAAAAAGTTGGGCCAAACGGCCGCGTCATCTTAACCGACATCAACGCCTCCATGCTCAGCGTCGGCCGCGACCGCATGTTGGACGCCGGCCTAAATGTCCCAACCTTGCAATGCGACGCAGAAAAATTACCCTTCCCCGATGGCCATTTTGATTGCGTCATCGTCGCCTTTGGCTTGCGCAACATGACACACAAAGACCAGGCCTTGGCGGAAATGCAGCGCGTGCTCAAAGTCGGTGGCCGCCTCTTGGTATTGGAATTCTCTAAAGTGTGGCAACCCTTGAGCAAACTCTACGATGCCTATTCCTTTAAATTACTGCCCATCATGGGAAAATTATTTGCTAAAGATGCCGACAGCTACCAATACCTGGCCGAGTCCATACGCATGCACCCCGATCAAGAAACGCTGAAAAAGATGATGGAAGAAGCGGGACTGGCTAAGGTGGATTACTACAACCTAGCCGCCGGCGTGGTGGCCTTGCACAAAGGCTACAAAATCTAATGGTGCGCATCCTATGTTAACCGGTTTATCTACCCGCTTACTGCAACACCTGATTGCGCAAAACAGCTGGGCTTGCCCGATGCTGCAGCCCCATGCTGGCAAGTGCGTTGCCTTCAAACTGGGCTTTTTTAGCCGTAGCCTGATGATCTTAGAAGACGGCTCATTAGCCATGGCCGGCGACAGCCACGTGGCGGGTGCCAGCGTCAGCCTCACCCCTAGCTTAGCCATACGCTTATTATCTGGCGACGAAGCAGCCAAACGGCAAGTGACCATCAGTGGCGACACGCACTTGGCTGCCGAACTGGCTAAAGTACTCGCTGCCATGCGCTGGGATTTTGAGGACGACGCCAGCAAATTGGTCGGCGACGTGGCCGCGCATAAAATAGGCCAAACCTTACGCGGCATCGCCGCCACCGGCAAAGAAACCGGCAGCAATTTAGCCGCCATGCTAAGCGAATACTGGCAAGAAGAGATGCCCTTGATAGCCAAAAAACGCCAAGTCGAGGCCTTCAATAGCGACGTCGATACCTTGCGTGCCGACCTTGCTCGCTTTGAAAAAAAATTCGCCAAACTGCAACAACAACTTAATGAGCATGCCGCTGCTAAAGGCAGCCAAGCCTAATATGCGTTTATTCCGCCTGATATACATCGTCTACATTGCCTTGCGCTTCGGCTTGGACGAATTTGTCTTAAGCAACAGCAAGCTCAAACCGCTGCAAACGCTTATTAATCTACTGTTTTTCTGGCGCAACAAAAGCACGCCACGTGCGGTCAGGTTACGTTTAGCCTTAGAAGCCTTGGGGCCCATTTTTGTAAAATTTGGCCAAATGCTGTCTACCCGTCGTGATCTCATCCCCTTGGACATCGCCGACGAACTAGCCAAACTGCAAGACCAAGTGCCGCCTTTTGCCTACGCGGACGTGGAGAAAATTGTCTTGGCGGCTTACCAACTACCGCTTAATCAAGTATTCGCCAACTTTGACGAAACCGCCGTGGCCAGCGCCTCGGTAGCACAAGTGCACTTTGCCGAATTACTCGATGGCACAGCAGTCGCGGTCAAAGTGTTGCGCCCCGGCATTGCCCAAGTCATCCACCACGACCTGGCCTTATTGGACACCGCCGCCTGGTTGCTGCAAGCACTATCATCAGAAGTCAAACGCTTAAAACCGCGTGAAGTGGTGGCAGAATTTGCCGAGCACACCGAGAGCGAGCTAGACCTAACCTTAGAAGCAGCCAATTGCACGCGCTTGGCCGGCAACTTCCCCGACAGAAAATTACTGGTGCCTGACGTGCATTGGGATTGGTGCCGCCAACAAGTCATGGTCATGCAACGCATGCACGGCACCCCGATTAGCAAAATCGACTTGCTGCGTGAGCAAGGCATAGACATCAGCCAACTCGCGCACGACGGCGTGGAGATCTTCTTTACCCAGGTATTCCGCGATGGCTTTTTTCACGCCGACATGCACCCAGGCAACATCTTGGTGGTCAACAGCGGCCCGGACAAAGGCAAGTACATCGCCTTGGATTTTGGCATCATGGGCACGCTCACCGATAAAGACAAATACTACCTAGCGCGTAATTTTTTAGCCTTCTTTAACCGCGATTACCGCGATGTCGCCGTGGCCCACATTGAATCCGGCTGGGTGCCTAAAGACACCAATGTCGAAGCGCTGGAAACGGCGGTCAGGGCCATCTGCGAACCGATATTCAACAAGCCCTTAAAAGACATTTCCTTTGGCCGCACGCTATTAAGCCTATTTCAAATGTCGCGCAAATTTGGCGTGGTGATCCAACCGCAGTTGGTCATGCTGCAAAAAACCTTGCTCAATATAGAAGGCTTGGGACGCGATTTGGACCCCGACATCGACTTGTGGCAAAGCGCAAAACCGTTCTTGAAACGCTGGATGAGTGAGCAAATCGGCTGGCGCAGCATCGCTAAAAAAATCCGTAAAGAATTGCCCTTTATCGCCAAAACGCTGCCTGAAATGCCGCGCTTGGTTCACGCTTTCTTAGCGCAACAAACCGAGGCCGAACAAGACGCGCCCATGCGTGCTCAGCTAACTCAATTGATTGCGGCGCAGCAACAGCAAGCGCGTTGGCAGAAACGCCTGTTCCTAGGTGTGGCGGTGTTGGCGAGCTTAGAAGTACTCATGCTCTTGAGTGCGTTTTGGCCCCTGGCTAACTAAGACACGGCTAACTAAGGCCCTGCTAATAAGAAACTAGCTTTTGATGCGGGCTTTTTGGCAGTGCGCACAGAAGAAGGTCGAGCGTTGACCTAGACGCATGGTTTTAATCGGACGCCCACACACCAAGCACGGCTCATCGGTTCGGGCATAGACAAAGTAGCTTTGTTGAAAATAACCCGGCAGGCCGTTGGTGCCAAAGAAATCCCGCAAGCTACTGCCACCGGCATTAAGCGCCTCGTTCAAAGTCAACTTAATTTCCGCTACCAGCTTTTCACATTGGTTAAGGCTTAAGCTATTGGCCGGTGTTTCCGGGTGGATGCGGCTGCGGAACAGCGATTCGGAAGCGTAGATATTGCCTACCCCCACCACCACGTGGCCGTCCATGATGGCATTTTTAATCGCCAGGCTTTTATTGGCTAAAGCCTGCCGCAAGTACTTGGCATGAAAACCGTCTTCCAAGGGTTCCGGGCCTAAGCTGGCTAACAAAGGGTGATCGTCCTCGGCGCCATCTAACCACATCACCGCACCAAAGCGACGCGGGTCCCTTAGGCGCAGCACTTGGCCACCGACAAACGCAACGTCAAAGTGATCGTGTTTTTCTGCCGGGTAGGCGTCGCCCATCAATTGAATGCGGCCGGACATGCCTAAGTGCAAAAGCAATATGCCGGCACCGGTTTCACCGGAAAAGTCGCATAACAGGTATTTAGCTCGGCGGCGCAACCCATTGAGGGTCATGGCCGGTAGGGTTTGTGGTAAATGGCTAGGGATAGGCCAGCGTAGGCGTGGGTGACGTATGGTGACCGACTGAACCACGTGGCCGACTAGAGGCAAAAGCCCACGTCGTGTGGTTTCTACCTCTGGTAACTCAGGCATAGTGTTATTTGCTAGGTATGTTCAGCGGCGGATTAAGCATGCTAAAGCCGATATCCGATGGGAAATGGTAGATCAGCCCTTCGTCCGGTCTGGCCAACAGCAAATCAGGGGATTCTTGTATTTTGTCAAAATGCACTTTGCTGCCATCGGCCATTTTGATTTCAAAAGACGGGTAAGTCAGTTTGCGATCCGGCGTGTACATTTCCACGGACTTGGCTGGGTTATGCAACCAAGAGAAATCCAACCACTCGTTTAATTCGTTTTGCTGTGGCTTGGCCGCCGCGATCGAGGCTTTCCATTTTCCGTCCACGATATCAACTTTAAGATTGGCATCTTGCCATTGCTCTAAGCGGCCAAACTCAAAACCCACTACTTTTTCGCTAGGCTTTAATGGCGCTTTGTCGATCAACTCTATCAACTGTGTAGCGGCCGCTTCCGAATAGCCACCGGACACCAAATAGACATGATTACGGTGTGCCACGTATTGCTCTTCGGTCACCGGGTTGTGCGTACCGAAAGTGAATTCTTCCAAATCGCCTTCTTTGCGCACCAACTTCAATTTTAACTCTGGGTTAGTTAGGCCGAATTTTGCCATGTCACCGCCACTGATTTTATCGGTCGACTGCGCGGCAATAATGGACAAAATGCGTTGCACCGAGGCTTGATCAGCGCGCATGTTGACCGGTGCAGTGATGCGCCAGTAGCCGTCGACTTTAGCAAAGGTTACCGGTGCTTGCGTAGGAAACTCCACGCGTATGGCATTGAACTCAGCTAACTTATAGCTAGACAATTCATGCATAGTCGATTGCTCGGCTTCGGCTTTAGGGCGTAGGTATAAAAAGGCCACTAAGCCTGCTACCACTGCCAATAAAATTAAATTCACTAACCAACGTTTTTTCATGTCTATCTCTAATACGGAACATCGCGGCGAGGGCGCCGCTCCTACCAAATAAATTTACGCTTTTCTGCGTTTCCACCAGAAATAAAAGCCCGCTATCATCATGGCCAATGGAAGCAAATACTGGAAGCCATGGAACACTGTCCAAGCCACCAAGCGACCGCTATCGGAATCGGGAATGGTGACGTTGATGTCTTTTAATGGCATAGGCTGTATGGTGATAAGTTGATCGTCGCCGGCCAACCAGTTGATGATGTTCACGCCTAAATCAAAGTTGCCGCCATTGGTAATAAAGGTATT
>CALFXV010000105.1 GCA_937957775.1 uncultured Methylotenera sp.
GTTGATGTTGTCTTGACCCATGCTAGGCCCAACCGTGCGCTCTTCTATGATGTCCATGGGCGCGGCTAAAGCGCCGGCACGAAGCAGCAAGGAAATGTCGGTGGCTTCTTGGGTATTGGCCATGCCAGAAATTTGCACGCGACCGCCGCCGATTTCTTCATTGATGGTGGGCGCCGTGATGACCTCGGTGCTGCCTTTTTCTATTAACAAGATGGCCAAGCGTTTGCCTACATTTTCCCGCGTTACTTGCTGGAAGATTCTGGCGCCACGGGCATCCAAGGTAACGTTTACGGTGTTTCTGCCGGATTGGCTGTCCACGCCTGGGCCGGCATCGGTAATGTAATCGCCGGTTAATGCCACGCTCTTTTTAACCAAGACCGGTTGACCATCGCGGTCTTTAAACACGTCGTCACCAATCGGGGCTTGGCCGTTGGCAGCTTTTTCTAAGGTGGCTGGGTCGGTTTTTTCTTCGTCCACTAGGCGTATTTCCAAGGTGGCGGTGCGACCCAATATGTCTTTGGCTTTAGCCGTGTCTTGCACGCCAGGCAATTGCACGACGACGCGGTCTGCACCTTGTTGTTGAATGATGGGCTCGGCAACGCCTAGCTCGTTAATTCGATTATGCAAGGTTTGGATGTTTTGCTTGATGGCGAAATCTTGGATGCGTTTTTGCTCAACCAAATTAAGCGAGGCTTTTAGCACGCGCTCACTACCGTTAGAGGATTCCGTTAAAGTCAGGTTAGGGTACTCTTTGGCTATGACGGCTTTGGCTTTAATCAGCTCGGCTTCGTCGTTGAAGTTGATTTGCACCGTTTCACCCTCACGGCTCACGCCCACGTAAGAGATGCGCTCTTTACGTAAGGCAATGCGAAAATCGCCGACAAAGCGCTCGGCGGCTTTGCTTAATGCTGCTTTCATGTCCACTTGCAATAAAAAGTGCACGCCACCGCGCAAGTCCAAACCCAAGTACATTGGTTTGGCGCCAACGCTGCGTAGCCAATCCGGTGAACGCGAGAGCAGATTAAGCGCCACGGTGTAATCGCTGCCTAATCTGGCTTGCAACACGTCTTTAGCGCGGATTTGTGTGTCGGTGTTGGCGAAGCGAGCCTTAACCCCACGCGCGTCCAAGTAAACGCCATCGTAGGCGATGTTTTCTTGCTTAAACACGCTTTCCACTTGACCGAGCAGCGCCGAATCCAGCTTGGTGGTGCTTTTAGCCGGGGTGATTTGTACCGCAGGCGATTCACCAAAAAAATTGGGAACGGTATAAATCAAGCCTATCAATATAACGATGGCAACGAAAACATTTTTCCACAGTGGATAGCGGTTCATAGTCTGGCTCTAGTCAGTAAGGGGTTGGGGTCTAGCAGCTTAATTTACAGGCTCTTAATGGTGCCTTTAGGTAGGGCGCTTTGCACGGCTTGTTTTTGCACGGTAATTTCCGTGTTAGGGGCAATCTCAACGCTGACAAAGGCTTCGCTCACTTTGCTGATTTTGCCAACGATGCCACCGCTGGTGATGACTTCGTCGCCTTTTTGCAGGGCGGCGATCATGGCGCGCTGCTCTTTAGCGGCTTTCATTTGCGGGCGGATGATCATGAAGAAAAATAAAACAAAAATGACGATGAGTGGCAAAAAGCTGATTAATTCGTTGCTGCCAGAAGCGCCTGCTGCGTATGCATTGGAAATAAACACGTTCATTACCTCATTGATAAATTGCTAGGGTTAGTAAAAATTATCCATCGATTTTAACACAGACTGCCGCTTATTGCTGGTATGGCGTCTTAGGATAAGCTTGCGCGTTTGGCGGCAAAGTCACGCTTAAACGCCTCAAATTCGCCCGCTTCTATGGCGCTGCGCATGCCGGCCATCAAGACTTGGTAGTAGTGCAAATTGTGTATGGTGTTTAA
This sequence comes from uncultured Methylotenera sp., assembly GCA_937957775.1. GTDB lineage: Bacteria > Pseudomonadota > Gammaproteobacteria > Burkholderiales > Methylophilaceae > Methylotenera. Next base: position 1,910 of record CALFXV010000105.1, read on the forward strand.
GCGTGAGCCTAAAATTTCCCCGACTTTGTGTAAGTGGTGCAAATAAGCCCGGCTAAAATTTTGGCAGGTGTAACAGGCGCAATCGGCATCCAAGGCTTGGGTATCGCTTTTGTAGCCGGCATTTTTAATCTTAATGTCGCCGTATTGGGTGAACAGCCAACCGTTGCGGGCATTGCGGGTAGGCATGACGCAGTCAAACATGTCTACGCCTTGGCTGACGGCCGCCACCAAGTCTTCTGGCGTGCCCACGCCCATCAAGTAGCGTGGTTTGTTGGTAGGCATTTTTGGCGCGGTGTGCGCCAAGATACGCAACATGTCTTCTTTGGGTTCGCCTACCGATAAGCCGCCTATGGCATAACCGTCAAAGTCGATGTCGACTAATCCAGCCAAGGACACGTCACGCAAGTCTTCGTACATGCCGCCTTGTATGATGCCAAACAGCGCATTGCTGTTGCCTTGGTGGGCGACTTTACTGCGCTTCGCCCAACGCAATGATAACTGCATGGATTCGTCGGCTTGCTTGACGGTGGCGGGGTAGGGCGTGCATTCATCAAAAATCATGACGATGTCGGCATTCAATACTTTTTGTATGCGCATGGATTCTTCTGGCGTTAAAAAGCAGCTGTCACCGTTGATGGGCGAGCGAAACTTCACCCCTTCTTCACTGATTTTGCGTAAAGCACCCAAGCTCCATACTTGAAAGCCGCCGGAATCGGTCAAAATGGGGCCATCCCAGCCCATGAATTGATGCAAGCCACCGTGCGCCGCGATGACATCTAGCCCAGGGCGTAACCACAAGTGAAAGGTGTTGCCCAACACTATGTGCGCGTCTATTTCTTTTAACTCCAATGGCGACATGGCTTTAACCGTGCCGTAGGTGCCAACTGGCATGAAAGCGGGCGTTTGCACTTCGCCGTGGGCTAGGCTGACGGTGCCGCGCCTAGCCAGGCCGTCTTGTTTGTGTAGGGTAAATTGCATGGTGTCAGTGTGCTGCGATTAAATAGCTAACATGGGTTTAGTTTCAGGGCGGGATAGTATCACAAGGCGACCCCTAACTCATGGTTTGCATGCACGCAAGTGCGGTTGTTCAAGCATAAAAATCAGCAACCTGTTTTATCAAGTCAGGGTTTGCTATACTTGAATTCTATTTTAACCACAGGGTCACCCTGCATGACGGATGTTAACGAGTCAATAAAGCCAGTAGAAAAGCCTAAGCGACGCGCTGTCGGTGGGCAAAGCTTGGGTGCGCGCGGCATTTATTTGTTACCGAATTTGTTCACCTCTGCCGCCCTATTTGCTGGTTTTTTTGCCATCGTGCAAGCGATGAATGGCCATTTTGAACAAGCCGCCATGGCCATTTTTATTGCCATGGTGTTAGATGGTTTGGATGGCCGGGTGGCCCGCATGACCAACACGCAAAGTGCCTTTGGTGCCGAGTACGACAGCTTGTCCGACATGGTGTCGTTTGGTGTGGCGCCGGCACTCATCCTGTATGTGTGGGCCTTAAAGCCCTTGGGTAAATTAGGCTGGTTGGCGGCTTTCTTGTATTGCGCCTGTGCGGCCCTGCGCTTGGCCAGATTTAACACCAAATTGGACGACGATTACCAAGATAAGCGCTATTTCCAAGGCTTGCCCAGCCCAGGTGCCGCGGCTTTATTAGCCGGCTTTGTTTGGGTTTCATACGAATACGGGGTAAGTGGCCGCGACGTGTTCTTTGGTATTTTGCAATGGAAATGGATGGCATGGGGCTTAACCGTGTTTGCCGGTGCCTCCATGGTGACCGATTTGCGCTATTACAGCGGTAAAGACATCAACCTCAAACGCAGCGTGCCGTTTTTTGTGATTTTGGCCATCATGCTATTGATGGTCTTGGTATCCTACAGCCCACCGGAAGTCTTGTTTTTTCTGATGGCAGCCTACGCACTGTCCGGTTACTTGCTTTGGCTGCGCGATAAGCTAAAAAAATAGGCTTATGCAAGCAACGCTGAGGCAGGCATTTATTACTTGCGAAACCGACTAAAACCCACTATATTTCTACCACTATGTTGAATATATCCATTTCAAACACCGCATTTTTTCTGGCTTTATTGACCAGTGCCTTGCTGTTGCGCAAATTAGCCGCCTTACGTGCTGCTAGCTTACGCACGCAAAAACTGCGCTAGCGCGCAAACTAACCCCCCCAAACTACCGTTATTGTCTGTGTCTTGCATGATAAAAATGCAAGCAGGTGCTATTATTTGAGCTCATGCAAGAGGGCGTCAACGTAGCGAAATTTAGTAAAGCAAAAACCAAAAAATTAGGAAACTGTGATGAAACAGGGTAACAAGCAAGCCGATCAGATTATTATTTTTGACACCACTTTGCGCGATGGCGAACAAAGCCCCGGTGCGGCGATGACCAAAGAAGAGAAAATTCGCATCGCTAGGCAATTAGAAAAATTGGGCGTGAACGTCATTGAGGCGGGTTTTGCCGCCGCCAGCCCAGGCGATTTTGAGGCCATTTCTGAAATCGCCAAAATCATTAAGCAGTCCACTGTTTGTTCGCTAGCCCGTGCCAGTGAGAATGACGTGCGTCGTGCTGGTGAAGCGATTAAGCATGCCGCCAGTGGCCGCATACACACGTTTATTGCGACCAGCAAAATCCACATGGAAAACAAATTGCGCATGAGCGAAGACCAAGTGGTTGAGCGTGCCGTGCAAGCAGTGAAATGGGCCTTGGAGTACACCAAAGACGTGGAGTTTTCTGCGGAAGACGCCGTGCGTTCGGACATGGACTTTTTAGTGCGGGTATTTGATGCGGTGATTGCGGCGGGCGCCACTACCATCAACGTGCCCGACACCGTTGGTTACTCTATCCCAGCACCTTGGGGCGAGCGCATGCGCGATTTAATTGCACGCGTCAAAGACAGCGACAAAGTGGTCTGGTCTACCCATTGCCATAACGATTTGGGCATGGCCGTGGCCAACTCCTTGGCCGCCGTCATGGGTGGCGCGCGTCAAGTGGAGTGCACCATCAACGGCTTAGGTGAACGCGCCGGCAACGCCAGCTTGGAAGAAGTGGTGATGGCATTGCGCACGCGTCGCGATGTGTTCAACCTTGAGACCAGTATCGATGCCATGCAAATCGTGCCCACCAGTAAATTGGTCTCCACCATCACCGGTTACCCGGTGCAACCGAACAAAGCCATCGTCGGCGCCAATGCCTTTTCGCATGAGTCCGGCATACACCAAGACGGCGTGCTTAAACACCGCGAAACCTATGAAATCATGCGCGCCGAAGACGTGGGTTGGGGTGCCAACAAATTAACCTTGGGTAAATTGTCTGGGCGCAATGCGTTTAGATCGCGCTTAAAAGAATTGGGCATAGAGCTGGCGACGGAAGATTTGTTGAACGCCGCGTTTGCCCGCTTTAAAGATTTGGCCGATAAAAAATCGGAAATTTTTGACGAAGATTTGCACGCCTTAGTCAGCGATGAATTTTTGTCCGTGGCCACCGAGCATTTTAAATTGGTCTACTTGCAAGTGGCATCGGTGACCGGTGAAGTGCCGCATGCGAGCATCACCTTGTCCGAAAATGGCCAAGAAAAACGTGCCGAAGCCAGTGGCGGCGGTCCAGTGGATGCGGCATTCAAGGCCATAGAAAGCATCGCGCAAAGTGAGGCAGAGTTGCAGTTGTATTCGGTGAACAACATCACCAGCGGCACCGATGCACAAGGTGAAGTGACAGTGCGCTTATCGAAAGGTGGTCGCATTGTTAATGGGCAAGGTGCCGACACCGACATCGTGGTGGCTTCTGTCAAAGCCTATTTAAATGCGCTCAATAAAATACAGTCCAAATCGGAGCGGGCACACCCGCAGGTTTAGCTTGCCAGCAGCGAGCTTGTCTCGCGCTGGCAGTCAACGCCCCTACGCATGCACATCAAACAAAAAACCCTGCTAATAGGCTTGTGCCTGTTTTGTACCTATTTCATATGGGGGTCCACTTACCTGGCGATCCGCTTTGGCATAGAAAGCTTTCCACCGTTTCTCATGGCGGGCATACGCTTTACCTCGGCGGGCTTAATTTTGTACGCGCTGATGCGCTACTTAGGGGCGCCCAATCCGAATCGTCAGCAATGGTTAGGCGCCGGTGTCGTCGGCTTGTTGTTGCCGGCATTGGGCAATGGCACCGTGTGCTACGTGCAGCAAACCGTGTCGTCCAGTGTGGCGGCCTTGGCCATCGCTACCGCACCAATCTGGATGGCTATTTTTTCCTCTATATGGGGGCACAAAATCACCGCTAGAGAATGGCTAGGTGTAGCCGTGGGTTTGCTCGGCATAGGCTTGTTGAATCTAGGTGGCAGCTTGCACGGCAATTTGACTGGCGCGCTCTTGTTGATTTTTGCTGCTGCTACTTGGTCATTTGGATCGGTATGGAGTAAACGCTTGGCGATGCCAGCCGGCTTCATGGCCAGTGCTGTGCAAATGCTGGTTGGCGGCTTAGCTTTGTTGCTCATCAGCAGCCTGCATGGCGAAACTTGGCCACAGCAAATCAGCCACAAATCCTGGGCAGCCATGCTGTTTTTGGTGGTGTTGGGCTCCTTGGTGGCCTACAGCGCCTACCAATATTTACTCAACACCGTGCGGCCCTTAGTGGCCAGCAGCAACACCTTTATCAATCCGATAGTGGCGTTTGTGTTGGGCATGGTGTTTGCTAACGAACACGTTACTGGCATGGAAGTCACGGCCTTGGCCGTGATATTGGTAGGCGTATTTTTAGTGCTATCCAACCCGAATAAAGAATTATAAATTTAACCGTAAAGACGATTGCAATGAAACAAAACTTGGCCTTGTTTGATTTAGATAACACCTTGCTGGCTGGCGACAGCGACTACAACTGGAGCTTGTTTTTAATTAAGCAGGGCTTGTTGGATGAAAAAACCCATCACGAACGCAACGAGCAGTTTTACTTGGATTATAAAAACGGCAACTTGGACATCTACAAGTTTTTAGCCTTCCAATTAAAACCCTTGTCGGAACACAGTGTGGCCGATTTAAACGCCTTGCATGCTAAGTACATGGACAGCGTGATACGGCCCATGATGACGCAAAAAGCCCAGGATTTGGTTAATCAACATAAAGCCCAAGGCGATTTGTGTTTGGTCATTACTGCCACTAACAGCTTTGTCACCAAGCCGATTGCGCAAGCTTACGGTATAGCGCATTTGATCGGCACCGATCCGGAAATGGTCAATGGCGCATACACCGGTGGCGTGGCCGGGGTGCCGAGTTTTCAGGAAGGCAAGGTAACGCGATTAAAGCAATGGTTGGCTGAGCGTGGTCAGGAATTGGCGGATTTTGAGCAGAGTTATTTTTACAGCGATTCGCACAATGACTTGCCCTTGATGAAGCTGGTGACCCACCCGGTGGCGGTGGATGCCGATGCCAAGCTGACGGACTACGCGCAGCAACACGGTTGGCCGCACATCAGCTTGCGCTAGGCTTTAGCGGCCTAGCAAGACTTGCAGTATGAATTTGCTGCCTAGGTAGGCTAGCAGCAACAGCGCAAAGCCAGCCAATGTCCAGCGTATGGCTTTCATGCCGCGCCAGCCGTAGCGAACGCGGCCAAACAGTAAGGCGGCGTAAATGAACCAGCTGGCAATGGAAAATACAGACTTGTGATTGAACTGCAAAGGCTGGCCAAAAATTTCTTCAGAGAACAGCATGCCGCTCAACAGCGTGATGGTCAGTAAAACAAAGCCCATGCTGATGATTTGAAATAACAAGGCTTCCATTACCATTAAGGGTGGAAAATTAGGCAGGCGCAGCAAATTGGCTTTGTTATGCAGGCTGCGTTCCGCAAACAGCATCAGTAGGGCGTGCAAGGTGGCGAAGGTGAATAAGCTGTAAGCGAGCAAGGCAATGGCAATGTGCGCTAAAAATAAAGCCGATTCGCCGTTAGGGTAGGTGTGGTCTGCCACCATGTATGCCGGCAACACGGCAAACACCGCCGCTTGCGGCAAAATAAACGCTTGCAAGCCGGCTAAATTGTGTTTGCGATCGGCCCAGCCGTAAATCAATACGGTTAACCAAGCTATCAAGGACAACACATTAAAAAAACCTAAATTCAAGCCATGGGAAAAGGTCACTTGGTATAACAAGCAGGCGTGTATCAGCAAACCCAAAGCCAGCAGGCCGGAGCGCAAACTGGCGCTGGATTGGGCTAACAAGGGTTGAGCGCTGACCCGAAAGTTGCTGGCCACTGCTAGGTAGATCAGCACCAAGGCCAAATAGGGCAGGCTTTTTTGTAAGAGATCAGTCATAACGTAATTATGGCGCAAATATGCGGTAAATATAATAGCTTGATGTAAAATCGCAAACTAAATGACTTGTAAGAGTAGACCATGCTAGAAAACTTGACCGACCGCCTGCAGGGCGTCATTAAAAACTTACGTGGCCAAGCCAGGCTAAGCGAAGAAAACATCAGCGACGCCATGCGTGAAGTGCGCATGGCATTGCTTGAAGCCGACGTGGCCTTGCCGGTGGTGAAAGACTTCATCGTCCAAGTTAAGCAGCGTGCGCAAGGCCAAGAAGTGCTGCAAAGCCTCACGCCTGGCCAAGCCGTCATACAAGTAGTGCACGATGAATTAACCGCCTTAATGGGCAAGGCTAACGTTGCTTTGAATTTAGCCACGGTGCCGCCCGCCATTATTTTAATGGCCGGCTTACAAGGGTCGGGTAAAACCACCACTTCCGCTAAATTAGCTAAATTACTTAAAGAGCAGAAAAAGAAAGTCTTGCTCGCCAGTGCCGACGTCTACAGACCGGCGGCGATTGCCCAATTAAAAACCTTGGCCCAGCAATTGGACGTGGAGTGCTTTGACAGCAACGCCAGCCAAAAACCGCTGGACATTGCCAACGCCACCTTGGATTTTGCTAAGCGTGGTTATTTCGACGTGGTCATCTTTGATACGGCCGGTCGTTTAGGCATCGATGAAGTGATGATGGCTGAAATTCAAGCCCTGCACGCACTGCTCAAGCCGGTTGAAACCCTGTTCGTGGTTGATGCCATGCAAGGCCAAGATGCGGTCAATACCGCCAAAGCGTTTGGCGACGCCTTGCCTTTAACTGGCGTGGTGCTGACTAAATTAGACGGCGATTCTCGCGGTGGGGCGGCCTTGTCGGTGCGCCACGTTACCGGTAAGCCGATTAAATTCATCGGTGTCAGCGAAAAAGTAGACGGCCTCGAGCCTTTCCATCCTGAGCGCATGGCCTCCCGTATATTAGGCATGGGCGACGTACTGAGCTTGATCGAGCAAGCGCATAAAAATGTCGACTTAGCCGAAGCGCAAAAGTTGGCTGATAAAGTTAAAGCCGGTAAAAACTTTGATCTAGACGATTTTAAAATGCAGATGTCGCAAATGCGCAAAATGGGCGGCATGGGCGCCTTGATGGACAAGATGCCCAGCCAAATGGCTGGCATGTCTGCCAAGATGGACCCTAAAGATGCCGACAAAGCGGTACGCCGTATAGAAGGCATCATCAATAGCATGACACCCTTAGAGCGCCGCAAACCCGAGCTGATTAAAGCCACGCGCAAAAAACGCATAGCCGATGGCAGTGGCGTGCAAGTGCAAGAGGTGAACCGCTTGCTTAAGCAGTTTGAAGAAACGCAAAAAATGATGAAAATGTTTGCCAAAGGCGGCATGGCCAAAATGATGCGCAGCATGGGCAGCCTAATGGGCGGTAAAATGCCAGGCATGCGTTAATCAGAAGAAGGCGCGTGGCCCTAAGACGGTTATCTAACTAGCGCATTTAGTTCCCGTAGTTAGCATATAAAAACTTCATTTATTTCTCAGTTATCCGTTGACCTCTGTTGTAGTTTCTAGCATAATTGCGCCCTTTCGTGAGTGATGTAAATCAGTTGCTGAAATAAATTAAGTAAAGAAATACCCATTACTTTAAATGGGGCGTTAGCTCAGCTGGTAGAGCAGCGGACTTTTAATCCGTTTGTCGTGGGTTCGATCCCCGCACGCCCTACCAAATTTGGTAGTAGAAATAAAAGGTTGCGTAAAAACGCAGCCTTTTTTTTCGTCCAAAATTTCAATGCAGACTTGATGCAAACCTTACGGGACGGAATTCAATTCATTCTGAATTCGCAAGAATCGGAGTTTATTTGTGTTCCGATATGCCTTAGCATGTGACCAATGAGTAAAAGCCATCAACATGCAGATCAAATTGCCAAAGTATGCCGACTAATTGAAGCTAGTCAGTTTGAGTTTAGTTTGGATGACTTGGCTGAGGTGGCTAACTTGAGTCCATTTCACTTTCATAAAGTGTTTAAGGAAGTCACTGGAGTAACACCAAAGGCCTACTATTCCGCCATCAAGACCAAGCGGTTCAAGCAAGCATTAAATAGCCCATCTTCAATCACAGAGGCAATTTATAACGCTGGTTTCGGTTCTAGTGGCCGTCTTTATGCAAAGTCTGAACAGCTGCTGGGCATGACCCCTAAAAAATATCGCTCTGGTGCCAAAGGCGAGCAAATTAAATTTGCTTTAGGGCAATGTAGCTTAGGCCACATTTTAGTGGCCACTACCAATAAGGGCGTTTGTGCTATTTCATTGGGTGATGATGCCGAATCTTTATTGCAAGCGTTTCAAGATCGTTTTTCTCATGCTGAATTAATTGGCGCTGATAAAGAATTTGAGGAAAAAATCGCCTTGGTTGTTGGCTTTGTTGAAAACCCAAGCATCCAATTTCCGCTGCCACTTGATATTAGAGGCACGGCATTTCAGCAGGCAGTTTGGCAAGTTCTGCAAACCATTCCATTTGGGAAAACTTATACCTATACTGAAATTGCCGAAAAGCTTGGTCGCCCCAAATCGGTAAGAGCGGTGGCTAATGCTTGTGGGGCAAATACATTGGCCGTTGCTATTCCTTGTCACCGCGTGATTCGAAGCGACAGAAGTCTTTCAGGGTATCGCTGGGGTGTTGAGCGTAAAAAAGTGTTACTTAAACGCGAGTCATCATGAGATTAGCATCAGACATCCCTTTGCCGCCAGATTATAGATTGCAAGACTTTCTGGAGTTTCATGGTCGCGATGCTTTGGGCGTTGCAGAAAAAACGACTGCCTCTAGTCTTAAAAAGGGAATTTTGTGGGAAGGACTGCCAGCTTGTTTAACCATTGATTTTCAGGAAGGAAAAGCGCTTGTTGAATTAGCAGTTGATGGCGAAATTTTAGAATCAGATAAGTTTGAGCTTGAGGCGCTAGTTGTCCACATGCTTGGTCTTACTCAATCAACGAGTCAGTTTGAAGAAATATTCGAATCACATGATCAAATAGGGCGGCTCATTAAAAAACAACATGGATTACGCGTTCCTCAGTCAGCTTCATTGTTTGAGGCGCTCACATGGGCAATCACTGGACAGCAGATTAGTTTAAGCGCTGCTATCTCCATACGTCGTAAACTTATTGAGCACCATGCTATAACGCATTCAAGTGGTATTGCTTGTTATCCCAATGCGGAGAAAATAGCATTAATGACTGAAGCCGATTTAAAATTGTTGGGTTTCTCAAAGAGTAAAGCAAGTGCATTGATACATATCAGCCAAATGGTGAAAAATTCAGAATTGCCTTTGTCAGACTGGGCTATAAATAGACCGATAGAAGAGATTGTTCGAATACTTTTTAGCATCAAAGGCATTGGTTATTGGACGATCAACTACACGCTTTTAAGAGGTTTGGGCTGGCTTGACGGTTCGCTGCATGGTGATGCAGCCGTGCGTAGTAAGCTCAGCTTGATGTTAGGCCGTAAAGATGAAATTTCTGAAAAAGAAACCAGTGAGTGGCTTGAGCAGTTCTCGCCATGGCGGGCATTAGTGGCTGCTCATTTGTGGGCTATGGAAAAGGCAGATTAATCCAAATTACTTTAAAGAGCGTAGGCTATTCCTAGGCCAGGGTTCGATCCCCGCACGCCCTACCAAATTTGGTAGTAGAAATAAAAGGTTGCGTAAAAACGCAGCCTTTTTTTTCGTCCAAAATTTCAATGCAGACCTGATGAGCGGTTTCTTAGTGGCAGGTATTCGATCCAAAACGTCCGGAATCCCGATTTTTCTCAAATTGAACGTCAAAAGTTTTTACAGCTATTCCCTCCGCTGAAGCTTGCCAAATCTCGTTCATTAATAAAATTTATCAACGGCATTAAAACAAAAAATTATACATATAAGAAGATGATATTTATCATTCACTCTCTGGCAATTAACTCACTTAACTTTAAAGTGCGAATGTCAATAAAAAGGAATGTCCCATGTCTGACAAGCTCAAGATTTACACTTCTCCATCTGCTTTTCCTAATCCACAGCGCCTTCGTCTTTTTATTCATGAAAAAGGAATGGCAGATCAATTTGATGAGGTTGTTTATGATATGTCTCCAGGTGGAGATCAGCGTAAATGGCCTCATCTAAAAATGAATCCATGGGGTGAAACACCAACGCTTTCGCTTGGAAATGGAAAATATCTTTCTGAAACAGCAGCTATCGTGAGGTATCTCGACCAGTCTTATCCAGGTCGTAAAATTATGGGTGAATCAGCACTTGAGCAAGGCCAAGACACCATGTGGGAGAATCGTATTTCAACACATGTTCTGTATCGTATTGTGACAATGTTTCATGTGATGCACCAAGGCTTAGGGCCTAAGCTGGAGTTGACCAACAATCCTCAATGGGGTGAACACTGCCGCAAGGAAGCGTTATCTCATGCTGCATTAGTCGATCGTCATCTGTCCGATGGCCGTTCATGGATGTTAGGTGGTGATGAGCCTACATTTGCTGATATCACCTTGTGTATAGCAATTGCATTCTCAAAGTTTCCAGTGAATGCCACACCGCTTGACGAGCGATTTGAGCATCTTGATGCTATTTGGAGGCGCTGGAAGGCGAGACCAAGTTTCCAGACTGCCTATGCGGATGGTGGTAGTGCGCTAGATGAGCTTGCCCACCTTAAAAAATTAACACTTGTTACGTAGCGTAGGCTATTCCTAGGCCAGGTTTAGATCCCCGCACGCCCTACCAAATTTGGTAG
>CALFXV010000106.1 GCA_937957775.1 uncultured Methylotenera sp.
GCTTTGATGCGCAGCGCTTGCTAGAGGAACTGCCCTACTTCGCGCCTGAGTTAACGGTCAATTTATTGCCCGATTGGGAAACCCTGCCATACGATCAGTTTTCCCCGCACCCGGATTTAATCTCCGAACGATTAACCACGCTATACCAGATCACGCAAAATGCCTGCGATGTCATCATTGTGCCGCTATCCACGGCCTTAATCCGCATTAGCCCTAAAGCTTATTTGAACGCCAACACCTTTATGCTGAAAAAAGGCCAAAGGCTGGATACCGATGCGCTGCGTTTGCAATGCGCCGAAGCCGGTTACCACCACGTTAGCCAAGTCATCAGCCATGGCGAATTCAGCGTGCGCGGTGGCTTAGTGGATTTATTCCCCATGGGTTCTGCCCTGCCTTACCGCTTGGACCTGTTTGACGATGAAATAGAAAGCATACGCACCTTTGATGTGGACACCCAGCGCAGCCTTTACCCAGTGCCCGAGATACGCTTGCTGCCTGCTAGGGAATTTCCGCTAGACGAAGCCGGCATCGCCTTGTTCCGTGGCCAGTTCCGCGAAACCTTTGAGGGCGACCCGCAACGCGCCAAAATCTACAAAGACGTCAGCAAAGGCATCGCCAGCGGCGGCATAGAATGGTATTTGCCCTTATTTTTTGAGCACACCGCCTGCCTATTGGATTACCTTAATAGCCAGAGCGTGCTCTGCCTGCATGGCGACCTGGATCACAGCGCGCAACAATTTTGGCGCGAGGCGCATGCCCGCTACAAAACATTGGCACACGATGCCGAGCGACCCTTATTGCCACCAGAAAGCTTGCTATTCAAAGCCGAGGACTTCTTTGCTAGCACCCATGCTTTTGCCCGCATCGCATTAAGCATAGACAGCCCATCCAACGGCTTGCCGGCATTGGACATAGAACGCCGCGCCGAGCAGCCATTACACAAACTGCAAGCCTACCTCACCGACTTTGCTGGGCGGGTGTTAATTACCGCCGAAAGCTTAGGCCGACGTGAAACCATAGACCAACTGTTTAAGGAACAGGGCTTAAATCCTGCCTTGATAACAAGCTTTGCTGAATTTAGCGCTTCTAAAGAAAAATTCATGTTGGGCGTCAGCCCACTGCATCATGGCTACGTCATAACTGAGCATTCTGCTAAAGCAGCTCAGTCGGTCGCCATAACCGCAGGGGGCATGTCCGACCGAATGGCCGCTAAAGCGGCTCAGTCGGTCGCCATTATTACCGAAGCGGAGCTGTATGCTGCCACCGTGCGTCAACAACGGCGACGCGAAAAAGAAAAAGCGCGCAGCACCGAGGGCATGCTTAAAGACCTATCGGAACTGCGGATGGACGACCCGGTGGTGCACGAGCAGCACGGCGTAGGTCGTTACAAAGGCTTGGTGAACATCGACTTTGGTGAAGGCGAAACCGAACTCTTGCTATTGGAATACTACGGTGACGACAAATTGTACGTACCGGTCTCGCAATTATTCTTAATCTCGCGCTATTCAGGCGGGCCACCGGAATCGGCACCCCTGCATCGACTAGGCAGCGGCAATTGGGAAAAAGCCAAGAAAAAAGCCCTCAAGCAAATACGCGACACTGCCGCCGAATTGCTTAATCTTTATGCGCAACGTGCAGCCCGACGAGGCCATGCCTTTACCTTAAGCTTGCAGGACTACGAATCGTTCTGTGAGGGTTTTCCGTTTGAAGAAACTCCGGATCAATTGGAAGCGATTGAAAATGTCATCAAAGACATGCAATCCGGTCGCCCCATGGACCGTTTGGTCTGCGGCGACGTGGGCTTTGGGAAAACCGAAGTAGCCCTGCGTGCGGCCTTTGTAGCCGTCATGGGCGGTCGCCAAGTGGCGGTATTGGTGCCCACCACGTTGTTGGCCGAACAGCATTTTAATAACTTTAAAGACCGCTTCAGTTCATGGCCCATCAAGATAGCCGAGATTTCCCGCTTTAGAACGGCCAAAGAACAAAAAGAAGCCTTGCTGGCGCGCTATGAATCAGCTGTCGGATTGCCAGCGGTGGCTTGGCCAACGTTTCCCGACCCTGCGGCATTGCCGCTATTTCGTCGCTCCAGCCTCCTTTGCGCGCGCGTGGTCAAGATTGAGACAGTGTCGGGTTCAAATGCTGCAGGTAAGGCTGGCTTTGCCCATGTCGCGTCTTGCCGGACCGGCGTGGCAGATGGCCCATATGCCAAAGTGGCCTTTGGTTGGTCTGAACGGCCGCAAGCCCCCAAATGGGGCGGTGGTCCTGTTGTAGGAATTATCGCGCCCGACGGCGCGCAGCACATAAAGCTTGTATCAACTGACGCGGTTGACGGTTTGGAGATATTGGCCGAGCCGTCGCCACGCCAGATCCCCAATAACCATCTGCTTTACGCCATTCAGTGGTTCATTTTTGCCGCCGCTGCGACCATCATCTATATACTGGCGCTTCGAAAGCGCACCAAAGCGTCTTGAACCTGCCGACCGATATACTGTTTTACATTGTCGGTGGCGCTGCTGTCATTTTGGTGGGGCTTGCCAAGGGCGGCTTTGCAGGTTTGGGGGCGGCCGCCATCCCGTTGCTGGCACTTGTCATGGACCCTGTGGCTGCCGCAGGGATGTTGTTACCCATTCTCATGGTTCAAGATATTGTCAGCGTCTGGGCATTCCGGCGCAGTTATGACGCACGCACGTTGCTCCTCACATTACCGGGCGCAGTAGTGGGTATTTTTTTGGCTTGGTATCTCGCTTCAGTTATCCCTGCGGACGCGGTGCGCGGTTTTGTCGGCGTCATTGCTTTGGCCTTTGGCGCCTATCGCTTGATGCCACTGCTTGGCCGCTCCGTGAAGCTCTCTGGCCCTGCACCAGAGTGGATAGGAACGATCATGGGAGGCATTGCGGGTTTTACGAGCCAGAT
>CALFXV010000107.1 GCA_937957775.1 uncultured Methylotenera sp.
TTCAAACCGAAGCCTCCTTGTTGGTAAAAGCCGGCCGTCACCAAGAAGTCTTTGACTTGCTAGACAAAGCCGTGAAAAACTTACCCAATACCGCTGACTTAGTCTACGACTATGCCTTGGCCGCCGAGCGCTTAAAAAAGTTTGATTTAATGGAAGCCGAGCTGCGCAAAACGATCAAAGACATGCCTAACTTTGCCGCCGCTTACAACGCATTGGGCTATTCTTTTGCTGACCGCAACATCAAGTTAAACGAGGCCTTGAGCCTGATAGAAAAAGCCTTGAGCCTGAGCCCAAATGACCACTACATGTTAGACAGCTTAGGATGGGTGCATTTCCGTAAAGGCAATTTGAACAAAGCCTTGGACTACTTGCAACAAGCCTACCAATACAATGCCGACCCAGAAATTGCCGCGCATTTGAGCGAGGTGTTATGGCAACAAGGCAAGCAGGACCAAGCCAACGTGGTGTTGAACGAGGCACTGCGTAACCACCCTGACAACGAATTGCTCAAAACCACGCGCAGCAAACTCAAACCTTAAATTCCGGCAGGCCAGACCATGCATTTTATTCGCGCCTTCATGACGCTGTGCCTGCTGGCCACCTTGGCTGCTTGCAGCAGCCTGCCTTCCCAAGCGCCCTCTGCCACAAAGGCCAGCTTGAGCTTACACCAGCAGCACCTCGCCAGCTTGAGTCGCATACAGCGTTTTGAACTCAAAGGCCGATTAGGCGTGCAAGCCGATGGCAAAGGCTACAGTGCCAGCCTTATCTGGCAGCACAACGCCGAGCAAGACGACATCCGCATTTATTCCCCCTTGGGCGGCCAACTGGCGCGCATTCAAAAAACCAGGGACGGCATTTCCTTGGAAGACGCGCAAGGCCAAGTGAGCGTGGGTAAGGATGCCGAAAGCCTCACCCAAACGCTATTGGGCTGGCGCTTGCCGCTAAGCGGTTTGGCCGATTGGGTCTTGGGTAGACCGGTGAACGCCTCCATGGCCAGCCTCACTTGGAACGAAGCCGGCCATACCTTAAGCCTAAACGAAGCCGATTGGGCCATAGATTACCAACACTACCAAGCCAGCCCGGCCACTTTTTTGCCGCACAAATTAAGCCTTAAAAATGCACGCGTGCAATTAAAACTCATCGTGGAAAAGTGGACTTTAGAATAAGGCGAGCCAGCTAAAATTTAGCCTGTGGTCACTATCTGATAAAATGCCGGCATGCCCGATTTTCAAACTTTTTTAGCCCCCGCAAAAATCAATTTATTTTTGCACATCACCGGCCAACGTGCCGATGGCTACCACCTATTGCAAACGGTGTTTAGGCTGATAGACCTGCACGACAACATCCAACTCAAAGTCCGTGACGACGGTCAAATAATCCGCGTTAACGACATCGCCGGTGTACCGGCTGAACAGGATTTGTGCGTGCGTGCCGCGCGACTGCTTCAACAACACAGCGGCTGCCCCTTGGGCGTGGACCTGCAGCTGGAAAAACGCATTCCCATGGGCGGCGGCTTAGGCGGCGGCAGCTCAGACGCGGCCACGGTCTTGCTGGCATTAAACAAACTTTGGCAGCTCGATTTAAAACGCCGCGATTTGCTAACGCTAGGCCTGAAATTGGGCGCCGACGTGCCCTTCTTTATCCACGGGCAAAACGCTTGGGCAGAAGGGGTGGGCGAACAGCTGCAAAGCATTTCATTGGCGGATGCTTGCTACCTAGTGCTAACGCCCGATGTGCATGTGTCTACCGCGCAAATATTTGCCAATAAGCAATTGACAAAAAATGCTATTCCTAAGACAATGTCGGACTTTTCAAGGGCAGCAAACAGTGCGTCAGTGAATTCAGGGCAACACAACACCGAATTTACCAACCAGCTTGAAAAAGCAGTTTGCAGCGATTACCCAGCCGTATCAGCTTGTTTAACCTGGCTTAAGCAATTTGGTGATGCCAGAATGAGCGGCTCGGGCGCCTCGGTTTTTGTCGAAGTGGCCAATGAAAAAATAGCGCACGAAATCTGCCTACAAAATCCAGCGCAAGTGCTGGGCTTTGCGGTGCAAAGTTTTGTCGCTAAGGGGTTAAATCAACACCCTTTAATCGACTACGCGTCAGATTAAGCAGTTTGATTAACAATTGGGGAGTCGCCAAGTTGGTTAAGGCACTGGGTTTTGATCCCAGCATCCGAAGGTTCGAGTCCTTCCTCCTCAGCCAAATTTTTAAGTGCAGACCGTCTGTCTGCATGGTGTCAAATAAAAGCGTGTAGATTATTGATTTACGCGCTTTTATTTTTTATGGATTTTTATTGACAGTTTGATGCCGGCACGCGTCGGCACGACAGGGAATCAACAGATGTCTAACGGCAACTTGATGGTCTTTACCGGCTCGGCCAACCCAGCTTTAGCAGAACAAGTGGCTAAACATTTGGGCATAGAGCTAGGTCGCGCACACGTTGGCACGTTTAGCGACGGTGAAACCACAGTCGAGTTGTTAGAAAATGTACGCGGTCGCGATGTGTTTGTCTTGCAATCGACCAGCCACCCGACCAACGACAGCCTAATGGAAGTCATGGTCATGGTAGACGCCTTGCGCCGTTCATCGGCCGGTCGTATTACCGCGGCGATTCCTTACTTTGGTTATTCACGGCAAGATCGCCGTCCACGCTCAGCACGCGTGGCCATTACCGCTAAGGTAGTGGCTAATATGCTCACCGGTGTCGGCGTGAATCGCCTGCTCACCATGGATTTGCACTCGGATCAAATTCAAGGCTTCTTTGATATTCCGGTGGACAACATTTACGCCACCCCGATTTTATTGGCCGATTTGCTCTTGCAAAACCACGATAATTTAATGGTGGTGTCACCGGATGTCGGTGGCGTGGTGCGTGCCCGTGCGGCCGCCAAACAATTGGGTTCGGATTTGGCGATCATAGACAAACGCCGTCCTAAACCTAATGTTGCCAAAGTAATGAACATCATCGGCGATGTCGCTGGTCGCACTTGCGTGATCATGGACGACATGGTCGATACCGCCAACACCTTGTGTGAAGCGGCCGCCGCCTTGAAAAAACACGGCGCGAAAAAAGTGATTGCCTATGCCACCCACCCAGTGCTGTCTGGTGGTGCTGCAGCCCGCATCATGGCATCGGAATTAGACGAATTAGTGGTGACCAACACCATTGCATTGGGTGCCGAAACGGCCCATTGCAAAAAAATACGCGTATTGAGTGCGGCCGAATTGCTTGCCGAAACCATACGCCGCATCAGCAGTGAAGATTCCGTGTCTTCATTGTTCATGGATTAATAAACGGTTTTTATCCCTGCACACTGGTCGCGGTGTGCAGTTTTTGTGTAGGAAGGCTGTCGAAAGCCTAGTAGTAAATTTAGGAGCAGTAAAATGACCATTGAAATTAAAGCAGTAAAACGTGATGCTAAAGGTACGGGTGCGAGCCGCCGTCTACGTCACGCTGGGTCTGTGCCAGGTGTAGTGTACGGTGCAGGTAAAGAAGCAGTCACCATTTTGGTGGATGCCAAAGAACTATTTTTAGAGTTCCGCCACGAAGCGTTCCACGCATCCGTGCTAGACCTAAACCTAGATGGCAAAAAAGAAAGCGTATTGCTACGTGACTTCCAAATGCACCCAGTGCGTAACACCATTCAACACGTGGACTTCCAACGCGTTAGCGCCACAGAAAAAATCCACGTTAAAGTGCCATTCCACTTTATCAATGCAGACATCGCGCCAGGCGTTAAATTGAGCGGCGGTATCGTTGCCCACATTGCAACTGAAGCCGAAGTAAGCTGCTTGGCTAAAGATTTGCCAGAGTTCATTGAAGTGGACGTGGCTAAATTGGAAATGGGTCACGCTATCCATTTATCAGAAATCGCCCTACCAAAAGGCGTGACTTTCGTGCAACTGGCTCACGGCACTGACGCCGCAGTGGTATCGATTGCTAAAACACGTGG
>CALFXV010000108.1 GCA_937957775.1 uncultured Methylotenera sp.
TGTGGGGCACGCTGGCGCATCCGGTTACATTGCTGTCATGTCCTTGCTGTCATTGGCGCCCGAGGTAATTAAGCCGACCGCCTTATCTTTGAACATCTTGGTGGGATCAATCGCCACCTGGCAATTTTATAGAGCCGGGCATTTTTCTTGGTCGTTATTTTGGCCTTTTGCGGCCCTTGCTGTGCCTTGTGCCTTTATTGGCGGGCAGCTTAATTTACCTACCCAGCTATTTAAAATGCTCTTAGGGCTAGTCTTGCTGTATTCGGCTATGCGGTTTTTTGTGCAATCTAAACAAAGCCGGCAAATACATGAACCGCCTCGCACTCAGGCTTTGGTAGCTGGGGCGGGCATAGGTTTTTTATCCGGATTGACTGGCACCGGCGGCGGCATTTTTTTAACGCCGTTGTTACTCTTGATGGGCTGGGCGGATGCCAAGCGGGCAGCGGCTGTTTCCGCATTGTTTGTCCTACTGAATTCGATTGCTGGCCTGGCTGGCAATCTTAGTGCCACCAAAGCCTTGCCATCCTTCCTTGTCCCCTTGCTTATTGCCGCTGCATTTGGTGGAATGGTGGGTGCCTATTTTGGCAGTCGACGCCTTCCGCCCCATGGTATAAAAAGGCTGTTGGCCTTGGTCTTGTTGATTGCCGGTTTAAAACTGCTATTCAGCTAAGTTTAGATTGATGGGCCTAGGCATTAGCTTGCTTAGCATCCAGCACTTCCCAACGGGCGAGCAAGGCCTCTAATAGGCTGTCTATTTCAACTAAGCGCGCTTGCAAGGTTTTAACCAAGTCTGCCTGGGTTTTGTATATCTCGCTGTCAGCCAGTTGCGCATTAATTTCGGCTTGTTCCGCTTCTAATTGTTCTATGCTCAAGGGGATGTCGGCCAGCTCTTTTTCCTCTTTAAAGCTGAGTTTGCTGGCAGCTTTCACGGCTGCCGGTTTGCTTTGCGGTTTGGCCGCCTGCGCCAATTCGCTGAGGCGTTTGTCTTCTGCTCGATTGGCTTGGGCACGTTGCAGGCTAAAGCGTTGCCAATCGTCAAAGCCGCCGCCGAATTCGGTTAATATGCCATTGCCTTCAAAGGCAATCACTTGCGTGACGGTGTTTTCTAGAAAAGCCCGATCATGGCTGACTAGGAATAGCGTGCCAGTAAAATCTTGCAACAGGCTTTCCAATAGCTCTAAGGTGTCGATGTCCAAGTCGTTGGTCGGTTCGTCCAATACCAACACATTGGCCGGCCGCGCGAACAATCGAGCCAATAGCAAGCGGTTGCGTTCGCCGCCTGATAAGGATTTAACTGGAGAGCGTGAGCGTTGCGGCGGAAATAAAAAGTCTTCCAAATAGCTGATGACGTGTTTGCGTTCGTTGCCTATTTCGACAAAATCCGAGCCCGGACTGATGGTGTCGGCCAAGGTGGCTTCTTCATTCAATTGCTCACGCATTTGGTCAAAATAAGCCACATTGATTTTGGTACCGCGTTCAATGCTGCCGCTGTCGGCCTCGATGTCGCCTAGTATTAATTTAAGAAGAGTGGTTTTGCCTATGCCATTGGGCCCGAGCAAGCCTATCTTATCGCCACGTAAAATCCGTGTGCTGAATTGGCTTATTAGGGTTCTATCACCGTAGGCTTTGATGACATTGTCTAGCTCAGCAACCAATTTACCGCTGCGTTCCCCGGCATCCAGATTCAGTTTGACATTGCCTTGGCGTTCGCGGCGTGCCGCACGGTCTAAGCGCAGCGCTTCCAATCTGCGCACGCGGCCCTCATTGCGTGTGCGTCTGGCTTTAATTCCTTGACGTATCCAGACTTCTTCTTGGGCTAAGAATTTATCAAATTTAGCCGCGTGGGTTTCTTCCACGGCAATTAATTCTTCTTTCTTAATTTGATATTGACTAAAGTTGCCGACAAAATCCGTTAATATGCCGCGATCTAGTTCGGTAATGCGGGTGGCTAAGCTATCTAGGAAGCGGCGGTCGTGGGTGATGAATAATACGCTGCCGGTGAAACCTAACAACAAGTCTTCTAACCACTGTATCGCCTCTAAATCCAAATGGTTGGTCGGCTCGTCCAGTAACAGCACTTCTGGTTCGGCCACCAGTGCGCGTCCTAAGGCCACGCGTTTGCGCCAACCGCCGGATAAGGTGGAAATTAAAGCGTCGGCATCGAGCTTCAAACGGCTTAATACCGTTTCTACACGCGATTGCGCCGCCCAACCGTTTTGCATGTCCAATTCGTGTTGCAAATGCTGCATCTTAGTCATCAAGGCGTCGATGTCGGCTTCAGGCATACCCATGTCGTGGGTCACTTGGTGGTAATCAATGATGGTTTGTTGTAAGGCGCCCAAGCCTTCTGCCACCGCTTCGAATACCGTGTGCGCGGTATTCAATTCCGGTTCTTGCGGCACGTATACTACGCGGGCGTTGGGTGCGCGCCAAACGTTGCCTTCATCCAATTTGATGGTGCCGGCTATGGCTTTTAATAAGCTGGATTTGCCGGCGCCGTTGCGGCCAATTAAGCCCACGCGTTCGCCTGCGTCCAGTTGAAAGGCAGCATGATCAAGTAGGGCGTGATGACCAAAAGCTAGGGAGGCGTTATCTAAGGTAATAAAAGGCATGGGTTTTGATGGTTTTCTAAAGGTTGGTGCTAGAAGTTCAGCTTAAGTGCGATTATAACCGAGCTAGGCTCGATTTCAGGCCGGTCTTACTTATTGGCCAGCATGGCTTTGATATTAGCCATTTTGGCTTTGCCAAAATCTTTGCTAATTTCCGGGTCATTAAAGGGGTTGCCAAAATGGCGCACGTCGTCCTTAGGCAATTCGGCGATGAAGCGACTGGGTTCGCACAACTCCATTTCACCGGCGCGCTTGCGTTTCTTGCACCAGGATATGTTTAAGGATTTTTGCGCGCGGGTAATGCCTACGTACATGAGGCGGCGTTCTTCTTCGATTTTAGTTGGGTCGGTGACGCCCAGATCGACACTCTCGCGATGCGGCAGTATGCCTTCTTCTACGCCAATTAAAAAAACGTGGCCAAACTCCAAGCCCTTGGCGGCATGCAAAGTGGACAGCTTAACTGCATCGACTTCGCCGGTCTCTTGGCCTTCTAGCATGCTCATTAAGGAGACTATTTGCGTCAGTTCCAGCAGATTTTTTGCCTCGGCTTCATTACCGTATTCGGTATTGGCCTCGCCCTTTTTACTCAGCCAACCTATGAAGTCCATGACGTTAGCCCATTTGGCTTCGGCTGCCCGTGGTTCTTCGCTGTCGTATAAAAACGCTTCGTATTGGATGGTGTTAAGTAAGTCGTCCAACACCTCGTTCGCCGGGTCGCGGACGGCGCGTTGTTGCAACTTGCTGATGTAGGCGCAGAAGTTGAGTAAATCGTCCAATTGCTTAGCGCCCACTTCACTTTGAAAGTCTGCTTCAAAGGCGGCAGCGAATAGGGATATTTTGTGCAAGCTGGCATACTCGCCCAAACGTTCCAAAGTGATGTTGCCTATGCCTTTTTTCGGGGTGGTAGCGGCGCGTATAAAAGCCGGGTCGTCGTCCTCATTGGCTATCAGGCGTAAGTAGCTGACTAAGTCTTTAATCTCCGCCTTGTCAAAGAAAGATTGACCGCCCGACACCGTGTAAGGGATTTTATGATTACGCAATTGTTGCTCAAAAATACGCGCTTGATGGTTGCCTCGGTATAAAACCGCGTAATCCAAAAATTTGGTGCGGTGTTCAAATTTATGCGCTTGTATTTTCATGATGACCGATTCCGCCTCGGCTTCCTCGCTCATGGCGGCCGACACCTGTATCAAATCGCCGGTGCCCAAATCGCTCCATAATTTCTTCTCGAACAACTTGGGGTTGTTGCTGATCACTTGGTTGGCTGCGCGCAATATGCGCACCGTGGAGCGGTAGTTTTGTTCCAATTTAATGACTTTTAGCTTGCTGAAGTCATCGGTGAGTTGGCGTAAATTTTCCACATCGGCACCGCGCCAACCATAGATGGCTTGGTCGTCGTCGCCCACGGCAGTGAATTGGCCACGCAAGCCGGTGAGCATTTTGACCAATTTATATTGGCAAGCATTGGTGTCTTGGTATTCGTCGATAAGCAAATACTGCAATTTACGCTGCCATTTATTCAGGGCGCTTTCGTGCGCCTGAAAAAGCTCTACGGGCAATTTGATTAAATCATCGAAATCCACCGCTTGGTAAGCTTTTAGGGTTTGTTGGTAGAGTTGGTAGACTTTTGCGGCTGCCACGGTCAGCTCTTCATCGGCTTGGGCTTTGGCTTGATCGGCATTAAGAAAGGCATTTTTCCATGACGAAATTTGCCATTGGGTTTTACGAATTATTTGTTTGTCTGTGGTGGCCAATATGTCCGCCACAATTTTGTAGCTGTCTGAGGAATCCAGTATGGAAAACTGCGGCTTGTAACCCAATAGGGCGGCTTCGGCACGCAGCATTTGCAGGCCCAGTGAATGGAAGGTAGCTATGGTCAGGCCTTTAATGTTTTTGCCTTGCATTAATTTTCCTACCCGATCTTGCATTTCCCGTGCGGCTTTATTGGTGAAGGTGATGGCCGCTATTTCTTTTGGTGAATAACCGGCCTCGTCGATCAAATAGCTGATTTTTTGCGTGATGACTCGTGTCTTGCCGCTGCCTGCGCCAGCCAGAACCAACAAGGGACCATCTAGGTATTTGACCGCTTCGCGTTGGGGAGAATTAAGGCTGTTTAACATGCGCTAGTGAGTGATAGGGATTGAGGTAATCGGGCAGGCTGAGATTTTAGCGTTTACCGGTTTAACTAGCTACTTAAACTTGCGTCTGCCTGTGCTTTGCCTAAAGCGTGCCATAATCCATGTTTAATTAAAAAGCACAGGAATGATCATGCGATCGACTAAGGCCAGCGCCGCCATTGATAGACTTAAGCGCCGCAGTGACAACCCGCTTTATTCCATGAGCATGAGCAGCGCCGGCCTGTTTAGCTTGCAGTTAGGTGACGGCTTGGGTAACAGCACGCGTTTATGTGAGCCCATGGCCATGGACGAATTTGTTGCGTGGGTGAATGGCTACGGCCCACAAATAGTCAAGCGCGTAAGCAAATTAGACGTGGCGTTTAGTCAGCAGCTGCAGAAAAAACCCACTTAGCTTGGGGCTGCTGCGGTCCCGTCTGTGCCAGTGTCTGTAGCAATGTCTGGCACCACTAGGCTAGCTTGCGTCATCAAGGCGCGACTATTTGGCGTTTCTAAGCTAATGCGGCCTATGGCGCCACTGCGGTAATCGGTTAAAAACGCCATGGCGGTTTTTTCCATGTCCCATAAGCCGTCATGCCGCTTATAAGTTCGGCGTTTTGCTATGGCTTCCAATAAATCCACACCGTCCATCTTGCTCACATCCAGCAAGGCGCCATTGTGTTTCATGGTGTCCAATTTGTAGCGCGCATTAAGCAGGGCGGGGTAGGTTTTAAGCAAGTTGTCGGCCAAAAATAGTGCTACATCCTCGTCTATGACGGCGTTGCGGCCTATAGCGTGACTAGCGGCCAGCATGTAGCCATCGGATTCGTATTCTATCTTGGGCCACATCATGCCTGGCGTGTCGGTGATGCTCATGGTTTCAGATAAATCAAAACGCTGCTGACTTTTGGTGACAGCTGGTTCGTCGCCCACCTTGGCCACGCGTCGATTCAGTAGGGCGTTCATTAAAGTAGATTTGCCCACATTGGGGATGCCCATGATCAGCATGCGCAAAGGCTTTAAGTGCGTGCCGCGATGCGGCGTCAGGGCTAGGCAGTGCTTAGGTATTTTATTGGCGTCACCGGGCTTTTTGCAAGACAGCGCGACGGCTTTGGTGTTGGGTTGGCTGTTGAAATAATTAAGCCACGCTTGGGTGGACACGGGGTCAGCCAGGTCGGCTTTGTTGAGAATTTTGAGTTGCGGGCGCTGACGAAATAAACGCATTTCATCTATCATGGGGTTGTGGCTGGCAGCAGGCACGCGGGCATCCAACACCTCGATGACGATGTCGGTGAACTCCATCGTTTCTTCGGCTTTTTTGCGCGCTTGGGTCATGTGCCCTGGGTACCACTGAATCGCCATCTATATCATCCTTCTTCCATGCTTGCTTTGTTGTAGCGCCTCGGCTTGTTTGGATTTTTTGAGGCATTGCATTGCTGTGTCCGCGCATTTTAACATTGCCTAGGATAATTCCCCTTTTTATCTGCTAGCAGGCAGTTTGTTCGGATTTTGCCTTAAAATAGCGGCATGACCATGCCAGCAGAAATTCGCCCCAATCAATCGATAGACTTGCTTAAAGCCTTGCACATCCTCACGCGTGACGGCAAGCTCAACCAAGATAGTAGACGCAAACTTAAGCAGGTATACCATTTGGTGAACTTCATCGAGCCCTTGTTTAACGAGGCGCTGTTGCGCAATGAGCAGCCTGTTATTGTGGACCATGGGGCAGGCAAGTCTTATTTGGGTTTTATTTTGTATGACCTGTTATTAAAGCAGCATGCGACTGGCCAAGTGATAGGCATAGAAAGCCGACCTGAGTTGGTGGCGCAATCGAAAGCATTGGCGGCAGAGCTGCAATTTGCGCGCATGGACTTTCAGCATTTAACGGTAGCCGAATCCATCACTTCGCCCAGCTTGCCGGCTAAAGTGGACATGGTGACCGCTTTGCATGCCTGCAACACGGCGACCGACGATGCCATCCGCTTTGGCTTAAGCAAGCAAGCCAGTTACATGGTGCTGGTGCCCTGTTGTCAGGCGGAAGTGGCGGAAGTGTTGCGGCTGCATAAAAACGAAAGTTTTTCACTAACACCATTGAGTGAAATTTGGCGTCACCCCATACACACTCGTGAGTTTGGTAGCCAACTGACCAATGTCTTACGCTGCCTGCAGTTGGAAGCGGCCGGGTACCAAGTTACCGTCACCGAGCTGGTGGGCTGGGAGCACTCCATGAAAAATGAGTTAATCGTCGCTAAGTACACCGGTCAGCCACGTAAGAACGCTATGGCCCGCTTGCAGGCAATATTGCAAAGCCTAAATTTAACCAATCTGCATGCTCGATTTGCTTTGTAATGCGCTACTTGGCTGAAGACGAAAACTGTTTTTATTCTAGTGAATATCACTATGTCGCCGCAGGCATAAACTTGTTAAACTCAGTTCTGTTTTAATTTTTTACTAAAGAAAAAAGCCCTGCATGAGCTTAAAGTTTCGCTTAAACCTACTCATTACCTTGCTGTCGCTCGCTTTCATTCTGGTGGTGGGCAGCATACTGGTCAATGACACGCGATCCTCTATACGGGAGCGTGTCGAAGCAGCCAGTCGCGTCACCGTGCAATTACTTGATACGGTGATCATTAGTTCCGCCCTTAATCCGGAATACGGTCAAACGGACAAGGTCTTGCAAAGTTTTTTGCAGTCCTTAGGTTACGTTCGCAGCAGCCACATAGTGCTTTATGATATCAGCGGTAACGTCTTGTATACCTCGCCGCCCTCGACTTACAAGGCCGACGTGCAAGCGCCTAAGTGGTTTGAGAAAATGGTCCAGCCGCCAGTTGAGACGGTGGAGCGCCAAATCCGCTATGGCACCTTAGTGGTGTCCTCCAGTGCCGCCGGTTCAATACGCGAAGCCTGGTCTGGTTTTAGGCAATTGATGTGGGTGGGCTTGTTTTTTTTCGTGTTGCTTAATTTGATGGTGTACGCTTTGTTAAGCCATTCCTTGAAGCCGATTAAGCCTATATTGACCTCGATTAACCGCATGGAGCGGGGTGATTTAAGCACGCGCCTGCCGACCTTTACGCTGCCTGAATTCAATCGCATAGGCCATAGTTTGAACCGTATGGCCGAGTCTTTAGCCATGGAACGCCAATTGGAAGAAAACCGTCAGCTTACCCAATTGATTCAAACCCACATTGAAGACGAGCGTCGCAGTTTGGCGAGGGAGTTGCATGATGAGCTTGGTCAGTACGTCACGGCGATCAAAACCTTTGCGGTGGCAATAGTCAATAAGGCCAAAGATAAATCACCTGACATAGCGGCTAACGCGCAAACCATAGTGGGCGCAGCCAACCAAATTTACGAAGGCATGCACAGCATCATAAGGCAGTTGCGTCCAGGTGCTTTAGATAACTTAGGCTTGTCCGAAACCTTGCGCGATGCCATGCAATATTGGCAAACATTGCATGGCAACGTGCATTTCGAATTAAAATTAAACGGACAGTTAGACAATTTGGGCGAAAGCCTGAATATCAATGTGTACCGCATCGTGCAAGAATCCATTAATAATGCCTTAAAGCACGCGCAAGCAAAGAGCATAGAGGTTAGTTTGACCTTGCTGGAAAACGAGTTGCAGTTGCTGATTAAGGACGATGGCGTAGGCATGAGCTTGGCGTCAGTCGATCAATCTCAACATTTTGGACTGCTAGGCATACGCGAGCGCGTGCAGGGTTTTCACGGTAGTTTTAGTCTGCTATCTGAACCGAATCGAGGCACAGCAATCCATATCAACATTCCGCGTGCCAGTTAGGCCGCTTTTAGTAAACGGGTAAAAAATGAGCGTAATTAATGTGATGTTGGTGGACGACCATGCGGTAGTGCGCATGGGTTTCAAAATGTTACTGGAAACCGATGCGGACATTAAGGTGGTGTGCGAAGCCGAAAGCGGCGAGCAAGCCATACAGCGCTACGTGGAATTCAAACCGCATGTGGTGGTTATGGACATCACCATGCCGGGTATAGGTGGCTTGGAAGCCATAGAGCGCATCTTAGCCAAAGACAGTGCGGCAAAAATACTGGTGCTGTCGGCTCATGAGGATTCGGTGCATCCCAAACGCGTGCTCAATGCCGGTGCCATGGGCTATTTAACAAAACGCAGTGCCGCCGAAGAGATGATCAAAGCGATACGCGTAGTGGCCAGTGGCAAGAAATACTTGGAGGCGGGCGTAGCTCAGCAGATGGCCATACAGCAATTGTCTGGCGATCAAAATCCAGTGGACGTGTTATCTCCCAGGGAATTTGAGGTGTTCATGGCCTTGGCTAAAGGTAAAACCACCAATGAGATTGCCGAAACTTTATTTTTAAGCCCGCGTACGGTGGGTACCCATCTGTACAACATCAAGCAAAAGTTAAACGCAAACAACTCGGCGGAAATTGCCTTGATTGCCATGCGCAGCGGTTTATTGGAAGCCTAGTAAGGGTCAATCGGCCTTGCTGCGTAGGCTGATGAGTCCGCTTAACACTATCAGGGAAATGGCTAGGCAATCGCTAATGCTTAACTGCTCTCCCTACCACAACACCCCAAATAGGCTCGCTAACACCACCGTGGTGTAAGCTAAACTGGCCACTACCAAGGTGTCGCCAGTGCGATAAGCCCGCGTCATGGCTAATTGGGCAACGGTGGCCGTGGCGCCTAAGCCGATTAGCAAGGGCATGTCTTGCCAATTCAAGCGATGAAATCCACCCAATAGCAGGCTGTTCATGCCGTCTAAGCGTTGGAGTTGCGGTGCCATCAGCATCCACAATCCAGCCAATACGGTAGATACCAAGGTGAAATAAAACACCGTGCGAGTGTCCGGTTCGTTTTGTTGCCCCAATTGTTTGACGTGCACATAAGCCCAAGCAGCGCCTAGTCCAGACAGCAAGCCCAGGCTACCGGCCAGGGCGTTACCGCTGTTTAAAGTGGGTTTCAGCAGCAAGCTGACGCCAATAAAGCCAATGATGAGGGCTAATAGCAGGGTTCTTTTGAGTGGTTCCTGCAATAAAAAAGGCGACAACAAGGCGAGGAATAAAGGCGAGGTGTAATTAAGCGTCATGGCGGTCGCGAGCGGCAAGTGCGCGATGGCGTAAAAAAATAACACCAAGGAGGCAAAGCCAACCAGTGCGCGTGACATCTGCTTAAAAAGCACCGGTGTGGCTAAGCTTATTTTTTGACTGCGCAGGTATAGGTATATTGTGATCAAGCCAAATAAAGAGCGGTAAAACACCAGTTCGCTGCTGCTAAATTTTGTCGCCCCGAGCTTAACCAATGCACCCATTAGCGCAAAGCCAAGCGCAGCAACTAGCATCCATAGGCTACCTAGATTAGGTAGTTTAGGGAAGGGTGGTCGAAAAGCTTTGATTTTATGCATGGATTTTGTGCGCTAAGCCACTGTTTTTAATATGCTAGCCGGCTAGACTACAGCTTGCCAAATACGGGGTTTTCAGATAATCTCACACTTATTATTTTACGTGTATTTATGAATGCAATGGTGCTTGCTTTAAAGCGATTGCTTGCGAATATAAATGCAGGTTGTGGCCCATACCCAATCCACACACTTCAGTCCCAACGGCGGCATTGGTCGCCGTTTTTCATTATTGTTTTGGGTTAATTTTTATTAAAGAGTGCTATGTCAGATCATTTAATGAACACCTATATGCGTCAACCGGTCACCTTTACCAAAGGCGAAGGGGTGTGGCTGTGGGACACGACTGGGGAAAAATACCTGGACGCCTTGGCCGGGGTTGCGGTAAATGGCTTGGGCCATGCGCACCCTAAACTGGTTGCGGCCATCAGTGAGCAGGCTGCCAAGCTGATACATGTATCGAATGTCTACCAGATTGCCGAACAGGAAGCCTTGGCCGATAAGTTGTGCGCTATCTCTGGCATGGATAAGGTGTTTTTTTGCAATTCCGGTTGCGAAGCCAATGAAGCCAGTATCAAGTTGGCTAGACTTTATGGGCACAACAAAGGCATTAGCAGCCCAGAAATTATTGTGATGGACAAGTCCTTTCACGGACGCACCATGGCGACTTTGTCGGCAACCGGCAATCGCAAGGTGCAAGCTGGCTTTGAACCCTTGGTCAGCGGCTTTATTCGTGTGCCTTACGATGACGTCGATGCAGTTAGGCAAGTGGCCAGTAGCAACCCTAACGTGGTGGCCATATTGGTTGAGCCGGTGCAGGGCGAGGGTGGCATCAATATCCCTAAAGACAGCAGCGCCTATTTGGAAACCTTGCGGCAAATTTGCGATGCCCATGGCTGGCTGCTTATGGTTGATGAAGTGCAAACGGGCATAGGTCGGACCGGCACTTGGTTTGCTTTCCAACACACGGCGATTATGCCGGACGTCATGAG
Source organism: uncultured Methylotenera sp. (assembly GCA_937957775.1). GTDB lineage: Bacteria > Pseudomonadota > Gammaproteobacteria > Burkholderiales > Methylophilaceae > Methylotenera. The sequence continues at coordinate 11,109 of CALFXV010000108.1, forward strand.
TTTGGCTAAAGGCTTAGGTTCCGGTGTACCCATAGGCGCATGCTTAGCCAGGGGTAAAGCGGCTGAGGTATTTGTCTACGGTAAGCACGGATCAACCTTTGGCGGCAACCCCTTGGCCTGTGCGGCCGGCTTGGCGACATTGGCGGCGATAGAAGATGAGGGCTTGTGTGCCCATGCAGAAAAAATGGGCGAGCTGATTAAATTGGGTTTCCAGACAGCATTTGCTGACACGCCGGCCGTCAAAGTGGTGCGTAATGCCGGCTTAATGATAGGGATAGAGCTGGATAGGCCTTGCGGGGAATTGGTTAAAATGGCCTTAGCAGCCAAGGTGTTAATCAACGTCACGGCAGACAAGGTAGTGCGATTGTTACCGCCTTTGGTCATCACGCAAGACGAGGCGCAAGAATTGGTTAAACGTCTGTCTGCTGTTATAAAAGCATTTTTAAAACAATAATTTGAAATTTAAACTTAATTAATTAGATTAAAAAATAGTAAGCGTTATTTGGAAGCAAAGCGGTAAACACATGTCAATAAAACATTTTTTACAATTCAATGACTTATCTCGCGAAGAGCTGCTCTACGTGTTTGAGCGCACCCGCATCATTAAAAGTCAATTTAAGGCATACCAACAATACTGGCCCTTGCAAGATCGCACCTTGGTGATGATCTTTGAAAAAGCCAGCACCCGTACCCGCTTGTCTTTCGAAGCCGGTATGCAGCAATTAGGCGGTTCAGCCATTTACCTCAATACCCGTGATTCGCAATTGGGTCGTGGTGAACCAGTCGAAGACGCCGCGCAAGTGATCTCGCGCATGAGTGACATCGTTATGATACGGACCTTTGAGCAAGAGATTATCGAGCGTTTTGCGGCGAATTCTCGCGTGCCAGTGGTCAATGGTTTAACCAATGAATACCATCCTTGCCAAATATTGGCGGACATTTTCACCTACATTGAGCACCGTGGCTCAATAAAAGGCAAGACCGTGGCTTGGATAGGCGATAGCAATAACGTTTGCAATACCTGGCTGCAAGCGGCAGAGGTGCTGGATTTCAATGTGCATGTTTCCACGCCACCGGGCTACGAAGTGGAGCCTGAGCGGGCAAACTTGTACGGTAACAACCATTTCGAAGTCTTTGCTGATCCTATGGATGCGGCCAGAGGCGCGCATTTGGTTACCACCGACGTTTGGACCAGCATGGGTTTTGAGGCGGAAAACGAAGAGCGCTTGCGTGACTTTGTGGATTGGCAGGTCGACGCCGACATGATGCAAGTGGCGGCTGAGGACGCTTTGTTTATGCATTGCCTACCGGCGCACCGTGGTGAGGAAGTGTCCGCCGAAGTGATAGACGGCCGCCAATCCGTGGTTTGGGACGAGGCAGAGAATCGCTTGCACGTGCAAAAAGCATTAATGGAATATTTATTATTAGGAAAAGTTTAAGCAATGAGCACAGTTAAAAAAGACATTAAAAAAGTGGTGTTAGCCTATTCAGGCGGCCTGGATACCTCGGTTATTCTGAAGTGGTTGCAAGACGAGTACCAATGCGAAGTGGTGACCTTCACTGCAGACCTAGGTCAAGGTGAAGAGTTGGAGCCAGCAAGGGCTAAGGCCTCAGCCGCAGGCGTCAAAGAGATTTACATAGACGATTGCCGTGAAGAATTTGTGCGTGACTTTGTCTTTCCTATGTTCAGAGCCAACACCGTCTACGAAGGTGAATACCTATTGGGCACCTCGATTGCGCGCCCATTGATCGCCAAACGCCTCATTGAAATTGCCGCTGAAACCAATGCAGACGCCATCTCACATGGTGCCACCGGCAAGGGTAACGACCAAGTGCGCTTTGAGTTGGGTGCGTACGCCTTAAATCCAAACATACAAATCATTGCGCCATGGCGTGAGTGGGATTTGTTGAGCCGCGAAAAATTGATGGCCTACGCGGAAAAGCACGGCATTCCAGTCGACATGAAGCACAAGCAAGGTGGCAGTCCATACAGCATGGATGCCAATTTATTGCACATTTCCTACGAAGGCCGTCACTTGGAAGACCCGGCTGCTGAGGCAGAAGAGTCGATGTGGCGTTGGAGCGTGAGCCCAGAAAAAGCACCGGATGCCCCCGAGTATTTGGACATTGAGTACGTGAATGGTGACCCGGTGAGCTTGAATGGCGAAGCCATGAAGCCGCATGCCATATTGGCCCACCTTAATAAAATGGGTGGCAAGCACGGCATAGGCCGTTTGGATTTAGTGGAAAATCGCTACGTTGGCATGAAGTCACGCGGTTGTTATGAAACACCTGGCGGCACCATACTGTTAAAAGCGCACCGTGCCATTGAATCCATCACTTTGGATCGTGAAGTGGCGCACTTAAAGGACGATTTAATGCCACGCTATGCCAGCATGATTTATAACGGCTATTGGTGGAGTCCAGAGCGCATTGCCGTGCAAACATTGATAGACCACACACAAACCGTGGTAAACGGCTGGGTGCGCGTTAAGTTATATAAAGGCAATGTGATCGTCACGGGCCGCGATAGCAAAACCAACTCCTTATTTGATTCGACCATTGCTACTTTTGAAGACGACAAAGGCGCTTACGACCAAAAAGACGCCGGTGGTTTCATTAAATTGAATGCCTTGCGCTTACGCATAGCGGCCAATTTAAAACTTAGGCAAAAGTAATCATCAAGTACTCGGCGCCTGTTCTGCGTGCTTAGGCTTAGCGCAAGCGCTTTTTTTCTTAAGGCACCATAGGTGAGCACCGCATGTCTTTTAAGCACATCGTTTCGCGTGATAATCCGGTTTTTAAGCAGTTAAAAAGATTGGCCGATAACGCCAGGGAAAGGCGCAGCGAAGGGCTGACCTTGCTAGATGGGGTGCACCTTATTGAAGATTACCTGGTTGCCTTTGGTGAGCCCGAGCTGGTCATTATTCCAGAAGGGCAAAGTAGCGTGGAAGCCACCGGTTTGATGCAAAGCTTGGAGCACCTGGATACCATTATGCTGCCCACACTAATGTTTGCCGAACTCAGCCCGGTAGTGAGCTCCACTGGCATACTGGCTATGGTCAAGATTCAACAGTTGGCCTTAGCCGATCAACCCAATTTTGTTTTGATGTTGGAAGACATACAGGACCCGGGTAATCTGGGTAGCATGCTACGCACTGCCGCCGCCGCTGGGGTCGAAGCGGTCTATTTAAGCAGCAGTTGCACCGACCCCTGGTCACCTAAAGCCTTACGCGGTGGGCAGGGTGCGCAATTCGTGTTACCCATGCAAACACGTGCTGACATAGTCGTGGAGCTAGAGCGTTTTAACGGTGACAGCTATGCCACCGCCATGAATGGCGAGTCTTTATACAGCCAAGACTTGCGAGGCGCTTGCGCCTTTGTCTTTGGCAATGAGGGAGCGGGGCTACGTAAGGACACCATGGCAGCAGCCAGTAAGCGGGTGACCATACCCATGGCGCAAGGGCAGTTAGGTCGAATAGAATCGCTCAATGCCGCCGCCGCAGCGGCAGTGTGTTTATTTGAGCGCAGGCGGCAGCAGCTTAGCCACTAATGCACGTTAGGCTGGCTGGGTGCTGCCACCGGCGTCATTAATAGCTGCGTGGCATCCACCTTGTCAAAAGCGTAATGGGTGTTGCAAAAATCGCAATTCACTTCTATCTGGCCTTGCTCGGCCAATATGCTCTGCAACTCCTCGTCGCCTAGCATGCGCAACATGCTGGCCACACTGTCTCGGCTGCAACTGCAGAAAAATTGCGTATTGCTGGCGGCAAACAGGCGCACCTGCTCCTCATGAAACAACCTAGTCAGCAAGGTTTCTGCTGGCAAGTGCAGCAGTTCCTCGTCCTGCATGGTGTTAGCTAGGTGACCAACTCGGTTCCATATGTCGGCGTCATGCTCCACTGTTGTTTGGTTCATGGTTTCCGGTAGTTTTTGCAACAGCATGCCCGCCGCCTTATTGCCGTCACAACAGAGCCAAATGCGCGTATCGATTTGCTCCGAGCGCAACATGTAATTTTCCAATACGGTGGCGATGCTGTCGCCTTCCAATGGCACGATACCCTGGTAGGCTTGATTGCCGTCTTTTGGATCCAAGGTGATGATGAATTGACCTTGTGTGATGAGTTCAAACAAGTGCTGTTGCTCGTTTATCTCGCCTGACCATTTTGCCGTGGCGCGCATTCTGAGTGGCGCATCGTCATCGGAGGTGCATTCCACAACCAACAGTTTGAGCGTGCCTTTGCTTTGAATCTGCAAGACCATGCTGCCATTCATTTTTAGTGTGGCCGCCAATAGGGCGCTGGCTGCCATCAATTCGCCCAACGATTGCCGTAAACCGCTAGGCAA
>CALFXV010000109.1 GCA_937957775.1 uncultured Methylotenera sp.
AGACGTGTGCTCTTCCGATCTTGAATCTGGAGAACCAGAAAATCTAGAAGATTATTTAAAATATTTATTTATTAATTCAAAATTTAAAATTTTACTATCTGATTCGAGAATCAAATAATGTGTATTAGTTTCTTTAAATTTTGAAATTAAAGCATGGTACTTAGGGTTGGTGTCTTTACTAACGGTTTGTATCCTTGCCGAGTAATCGACGTGGGTCACGGCCGGGATCTCGGAGCGAGGGACGTTGAGCTTTTCTATGCCGAATAATTGCTTTTGTGCTTCCGTCATGGCCAATTGCTTTTCTTTTTTCACATCGGCCACCAACAACATATAAGGGCTATCGGTGTTTATTTCAAACCAATCGGCTACGTATTCTCTTAATACGCTAGGGGCGAAAGGCCTAAATGATTCACGGTATTTCACTTTTAAATTCAATTGTTTTTGCACCGTGGGTGAACGCGCGTCTGCAATAATCGAGCGTGCCCCCAGAGACCTTGGCCCAAATTCCATGCGACCCTGATGCCAGCCTACTGCTAACCCATCCGCTAATGCTTGAGCAGTTTGGTCAATTAATTGCGTATCGCTTACCACATCAAATTTTGCGCCGGCTTGGATTAGTCTTTGTTCTATTTCAGCTTGGCCGAATTCAGGCCCAAGGTAGGAGCCATGCATGCTATCTTGTTTATCTACTTTTCTTGGCTGAGCCAGCATTAAATAATAGGCGGCTAATGCCGCGCCAACGGCCCCACCTGCATCGCCTGAAGCTGGCTGTATCCAAATCTTATCAAACACATTTTCGCGAAGTAGCTTGCCATTGGCCACGCAATTTAATGCCACCCCACCGGCCAGACAAAGATTGTTTAAGCCGGTGGATTTTTTGATGCCTTTCGCCAGCTTGATCACGACTTCTTCAGTCACGGCCTGAATGGACGCGGCCAGATCCATTTCACGTTGACCTAAAATGGATTCGGATTTTCTAGGTGGTGCGCCAAATAAGTCATTAAAACGTTCGCTGGTCATGGTCAGGCCAGTGCAATAATTAAAGTAGCTCATGTCTAAGTGAAATGAACCGTCTTCCTTAATATCAATCAGATGGTCTTTAATAAGATTGGCGTATTTTGGCTCACCATAGGGAGCCAAGCCCATCACTTTGTACTCACCGGAATTGACTTTAAAACCGGTGTAGTAAGTCATGGCCGAATACAACAAACCTAAAGAATGAGGGAAGTGAATTTCATTCGTCACGTTCAGCGTATTGCCTTTGCCAACGGCCAATGAGGTGGTGGCCCATTCTCCTACTCCATCCATGGTTAACACAGCCGCTTCTTCAAATGGCGAAGGGAAAAACGCTGAGGCAGCATGGCTTAAATGGTGTTCGGAAAAAAGTAGCTTGTTTGACCAGTCGGTGTTTTTATCCAGGTTATCTTTTAAGGCATCCAGTATCACTGACTTTTGAAACAGTTTGTCCTTAACCCAAACCGGCAAAGACGTGGCAAAGCTTTTAAAGCCCTTGGGGGCAAAAGCCAAATAGGTTTCAAAAAGCCGTTCAAACTTTAAAAAAGGTTTGTCATAAAACACCACGTAATCAATTTGCTGTGCGCTTAACCTAGCCTCAGTCAGGCAATAATTAATGGCATTAACCGGAAAATTTTCATCGTGTTTTTTTCTGGTAAAGCGCTCTTCTTGAGCAGCTGCAATGATTTTCCCATCCACCACTAAACAAGCCGCGGAATCGTGGTAATAGGCTGAGATACCTAAAATATTCATGGCTTAAAATAAGGTGTAAATAAAAGGCGCTAGCACCGAACCTTGCCCTAAAATAAGCAGGCCACCCAACAGCACAATCACAATAAATATTGGCGCTAACCAAAGCTTTTTACGCTTACGTAAAAAATTAAACATTTCTTTTAAAAAAGACATATGGCCACCTTAAAATTGATTTTTAAATGAATCGGCATCGGAGTTGGAGCCTATGGGTTCAGACCAATAGCTGCTTTTCTTCGGTCTTTTAAGCTTTAATTCGTCCCTACCCATTAACCTGGCTATTAATGCAATAGGCGTGATTAAGCCAAAGAAAATAATGCCTAAAACGATAGGGCTCACAATTTTACCTAAGGCTAGCCCCAACAGAAACCAAGCTTTATTTAGTGGGCTCAATAAGCCCTGGTAGAAAAAACTGCTGATCAAGCAAAAGCTGCTTACAAGCAAAAGCAAGCCTATGATTGATGTGGCTTCGTTTTTGGAATAGGCATACAGAGCTAACGCCAAAAAAACGCCAAAAAATAATAACCCGAATTTTTTATTGCTAGGTAGAGGGGCATTCATAATCGCCAAAACTATCTCCTAAATAACCATTTAAAAAATTGGATAACAAAAATAGGTAATATAGATATACATATAATAATTAGAGATCTAGGATAAGAAATGGTCAATGGCATAACGTAGCGATATTTCTTGTAGACGCTAAAATCAAGTAAGTTATTAAATCGCATCATCAATAAATTTTTTATCGAAAAAGCCTTAGACTTGACCCCATGGTCTTTAATGGCTTTTATTTTACTCGATAATAAAAAAGCGGGCGGCAATGAAAAAACAAATTTTGGCCAACGTTCAAACCAAATCTCAAATCTATATTCTGGCCAAGTATTTTTTTTAACTCCATCAATAAAAATGGTTTCAACGGAAATGTCTCTGTTCCAATGAATAAGATGGTCATGGGAACTTATGTAATCAAAAATTATTCCAGTTTGTATAAAGTTTGTATCCAAATACCCCTTGAAATTGCATGCACTAAGTATTTCTACCCTAAATACTAATGAAGATATGCAAGTCATGTGCCAACCAATATCAGATAGGATTTTGTTTGGATCGGTGTAATCCTGGCTGACTGTATCTTTTACTCTATTCTTCCAGTTAAAAACAATTACATCGTAAACGACTGGGCTCGAAGTGAATAAATCAACTAAATAATCCAGCCCTCTTTCTGGAATCTTATAGGTATCTCCCAAAAGCCATACGTATTTAGTATTAGCTAATTTAAGGGCTTGCTCAAAGTTAGCATCAGGTCCAATATTTATTTCATTTCTAGTATAAAAAATGAGGGCGTATCCTGCGCACCTTCTTTTAACCACATCTTGAGTTTGATCGTCTGAGGCATTGTCGGAAATAAAAATTTTTACATTATGCTTCCTGGCTAAGGGGATATGGTATTCAAGGCAAGCATCAAGAAAAGGGGCTCGATTAAACGTTGGTATGGTAATGCTGATTAAACTGTTAGCTTTCTCTATCATTAAAAATATCTATTAGAAATCTTGTGCCTTTATATTAAGCTATTTAAATATTTTGTAAAATAGAAATAAAATACTAATAGTTCTATTAATAAGAATTAAATGCGCAAATTAATTCCTTGTAAACTGATCCAATGAAAATTAAATTTTCAGGAGCTGATTTGTAAAAAATCTGTGTCAGGTTTTGCGCATATAAAGCAATTGAATAATGTGCAACTCACTCATATACCACTGAATTATAACCCAGTCAGTTAGCTGTATAATCTCAATTGCCACATTTATTAAATGATCGCTAATTTAAAGTATTGGTATGAAATTTATTATTAATCGATTAAATCATTGTTTTTAATTGCCCTGAGGTATTGACGTTGTTAATTTAATGGGCTGTATCCAGTAAAATTTCTAAAAAGTATTTATTTTGGCAAGTACCTCACGGCTGAGCTTCCTAGGCTAATGACGTTTTAATTAATTTCATTCTTGAAAATGCTTTTACCGCACACAACTATTATTTAAGCGCAAAAATATTAGATTTAAGGAATTCAATGATATTTAAATATTGCAGCAAATTTCGCCAAAAATTAGCGCCACCCCAGTTATTCACTACCGCACAATGCGATGCATTATTCGCTTCAGTACTGGTGCACGATGAACTTTATCCTGACGCCACATTGCCCGATAGTATCCATCTTGATTACACCCAAGAGCAAATAAGCCAGTGCTATCAAATTTGTCTGCAGCTATGGCAAGAAGGCCCGAATCGTCAAGCTTTAAGCCAGATGGTGGGTAAGATCTACAAACAAGGTAAGCTTAACGAGCAGGATCAATACGAGTACTACTGCATGCGCGCTAAGATTAAACATTTGCGGTTTGCCTTCATGATGTTCGATAAAAGCCATCGCTACCCACGCGTATTTCATGTGATGACGGCGGTCATGGGTCACCTTCAAGATGTCTTAAAAAATGCAGCGCACTCCAGTGTTTGGCCAGCAGCATTGCTGACTCGTCTGTTCTTGAGCAGGCCGCTTTATGCCATTGCAGTGAAGGAAATAGAAGATTTTCAGCCATCCACAGTGGACAGTTTTCGGCAGTATATTAAAAATGAAATTAATTTCATTAGATTAAATTTAGCTAAAGATAAAATTACTAGTCATGAATTTCACGACATGCGTAAAGTAATCAGTCGGCAGGTTGCTATGTACGACAACTTCAAGACACTTTACCCCTCAGCTTATCATCAAAGTATTTCACAATGCGTCAGCACGCTTAATGGATTGATGGGAAGTCTTCACGATGAGTTGATTGCTAAGAAATTTAATAAGACGCAAGACTATTACAAAGATGTTTTTGTTATGCCTAAAGAAATCAGACTACGTTTAAGAGAATATACTGAAAAATATGATTTTTAATGACTTAATCAGTTAACACTTAATGGAACCAAACTTTGTTTAAAAAAGTATCTACTTGCCGTGAGCCTATTAAAAATGTCATTGCCGTAGTAGGCTGCGATGGCTCTGGCAAATCCACCTTAAGTAATGATCTGATTGCTGAATTGGCCAAGAAAAGACAGATAGAGTGGGTGTACCTTGGTCAGTCCTCCGGCAACATTGCCGATTGGATACGCAGCTTGCCGCTTATCGGGCCGGCTTTTGGACGTTATTTAGTGCGCAAAGCCGAGCGTGCTCATAGTAAAGAAGCCAGCCAGCCTGACACCTTAACGGCAATCGTTATCTTTTTACTTTCCTTATGGCGCGTGCATAAATTTCGCCGCGTAATCAAACTTGCTCATCGTGGCGTATTGGTCATTACCGATCGTTACCCGCAAGCCGAAGTGTCAGGCTTTTATTTTGATGGCACAGGCTTAAATGATAAGAATGCACAAAGCTGGTTGGCTCGCTTATTGTTCAAGCGAGAAAAACGCCTTTATACATGGATGGCAAGCCATAGGCCGATGCTTTTGATTCGACTTAACATCGATGCGGAAACCGCTCATGCGCGTAAGCCTGATCATAAGCTGGCGATGTTGCGTGAAAAAGTGAGGGTGATTCCTACCCTGCAGTTTAATGGTGCAAGCATATTGGATTTAAATAGCCGCGACCCTTATCCTCAAGTATTAGCTGCAGCGCTGACGGCGATTAATATTGCATGCGCGCTATAATATTCAGCTTGCTCAAATTGGCATTGAGCCAACTTTACCTTAATTCCTATCCTGTTTTATCAACTCAAGATGATCTCAAGTAAACAACTCGCCGATTCAAACACCCAGCTAACATGCGTGATTGCCGTGGTGGGGTGCGATGGCACAGGCAAGTCCACTATAACGGCCGACTTGTTAGCGTATTTGCAAAGCAAAGGCCCGGCCGAGCGCCGTTACCTAGGCTTAATTTCAGGCGAAATGGGCGACAAAATCAAATATTTGCCTTTTGTGGGCGTGCGCTTAGAGCGTTATTTAGCGGCCAAAGCAGAGCGTGCGCAAGACATGAAACAAAAGCCGGCTGGCACATTGACGGCCATTATCATGCACATTTTGTCTATGTGGCGGGTGAGCAAAGTGAAACGCGTCATGCGCTTATCGGCAAAAGGTATTTTGGTGGTAGCGGATCGCTACCCACAAGCGGAAATTACCGGCTTTCGTTACGATGGCCCCGGCATGAAGGCAAGCGACAAAGATAATTGGCTGTTGCGTTACATCGCCGCGCGTGAATTAAAACTCTATCAGTGGATGGCACAACACAAACCGGCATTGATCATACGGCTTAATATTGATGCAGTAACCGCACACGGGCGCAAACCCGATCACAGCATGACCGAGTTGCAGGATAAAATTGATGTGATGCCTAGCCTTAATTACAACGGCGCTAAGCTAGTTGAAATTGATGCCAGGGCCCCTTACGCTGAAGTTTGGGCGAACACCTTAAAAGCCGTTCAAGCCATCGTTTAAGCAAGGTTTGCTTGTTAGTTGTTACGACATAGTATAAGCATGCGCGTATTGGTTTCGCCATGATAAAATTAGGTTTTAGGCATAGTGAAGGCTGTAAATCCATGGACATGATCACTGCAAAATCAACAGATAAATCGCCATTACGGCGTCGCATAATCATAAAAGTTGGTAAGCATTTTTTGCGCTGGATGGGCGATTTCCAAGCGCGCCATTCACTGATTAGCACCACGCCAGTTATCGGTAACGATGAATTTACTTGGGTGCCACAACTGGAAGCCGCTTACGCAGACATTCGAGCGGAGTTGGATGCCCTGTTAAAAAACCCAGAAGACATTCCAACTTTTCATCAATTATCTCCTGACCAAAAACGTATTTCCAAAGGCAATAATTGGAAAACCTTCGCTTTTTATGTGTATGGCCAGCGCGTCGACGACAACTGCACCCTGTGCCCAAAAACAGCCGCTGCGCTTGAAGCATTGCCTGGTATGCGCACCGCCATGTTTTCAATTTTGGCGCCACGCTATCACATAGAGCCCCACAAAGGCCCAACGCGCGCGGTGATTCGTGCCCACTTGGGCTTGAAAATACCTAAAGACCGAAAAAGTGTTTGGATTCGTGTGCATGACCAATACTTGCATTGGGAAGAAGGCAAAGTGGTGTTGTTCGATGATGCTTACGAGCATGAAGTGCGTAACGATACCGATGAATTTCGTGCGGTATTGTTCATTGACATAGACAGGCCTATGGATCGCTTAGGTACCTTGGTTAATCGGGTGATTGTGCGTTTAATCCAAGCCAGCAGCTACGTTAAGCAGCCCATAAAAAACGTAGCGGCTTGGAACCGTGCGCATAAAAAGTAATGCATTTTTTTATGAATCCGATTAACTTACTTGTAAGCAGAGAAAGTATGCTACCCGCATTGTGCGTTCCTTTTATTAGCAAAACAGTCCGCTTGCTAGTGGTATCAGTCCTAGTTAGCACTTTTAGCACTCTGGCCTTTGCGGGCGCTGATGAGCATAAAATTCAAGGTTTGTGGGTGGACAACAAAGACCCTAACCGACAAAAGTTTGCAGTGATGGTGGAAGACTGCGGAAGCAAAGTGTGCGGTAGCTTGTATTGGTTAAAGAAGCCTTTATTCGCCAACGGTCAGCCTAAGCGTGACAAACACAACCCTAATGAAGCGTTAAGGGATAGACCGCTGTGTGGCTTGCAAATTTTGACCGGATTCCAGCCTGCTAACGATGCGCTTTGGCAAGATGGTGAAATTTACAACCCCGACGATGGCCTCACTTTTAGCAGCACCATGAAATTAAGCCCTGAAGGTACGCTTAAAATCCGCGGTTATGTAGGCATCTCTTTGTTTGGCAAAACTGTCGAGTGGGTAAGGCCCGCTGAAGAAATTACTCGATGTAAATAATTCCGTTGTTTCCTCTAGGGCTTCATTAAGCAGCTCGTTTGTTGCGGCGCATAAGCACGACCATGCCAGTAAGCGTTAAAGCCGCTCCAACCGTTGCAGCTAGGCCTGCACCTATCAAGCCAAACTGGCGAGTCAGCAAGACAAACATCAGCAAATATACTGCAGTGGATACCATGGTGATACGCAATGTTTTTATCGCGTGACCCATGGCATATAACCCAGATAGTAGCGGCGAAGTGGCCAGGTCCAGTGTGGCGGCTAGTAGCATTAATGTCAGTACACCTTTGGCTGCAATAAACTGAGGCCCCAGCAAGCTGCCTAGTAGGTATTCGCCAAAGAAATAACTGAGTGCGACGAATACCATGCCTAGGGCCCCGCCGAGCATAGCTGTCCGATAGGCCACTAGGTCAAAGGCAGCGCTAGCTTCATTCCAAGCCCTGGTGAGATCAGTAAAAACCACTTGCCGTATTAATAAAGCCGGTCTGGATAAGGCGCTGGCAATTTCCTTTGCTAAGCGCAACAAGCCAGCTTCGGCTGGGCCTAATAAATGCCCGACCAATAATGTGCTGAGGTGTTTAGGCAGCAAATCTATGTTGGACTGCCAGTAGGTGACCCAAATGAAATGGCGCAGGCCATCAAAATCCTTTAATGAGGCATTTTTAAGGCTATCAACCACTAAAGATTGATTAATTTGCTTGTGGTATTTGTGCTTAGCCTGCCACAGTAAATAAACATTTTCTGTGACGTAGGCTGCGCCCCACACGGCCAAAAATGTTTCTAAATATGCCGCTAGTCCCCATGCAATAAGCCCACCAAAAAAGCGTATGGCAGGCGCTATGGTCATTTGCCTGCCCCCGATATCAAACCTATTGTTCAAACGCAACAAGC
>CALFXV010000110.1 GCA_937957775.1 uncultured Methylotenera sp.
TGAAATCCGTTCTGCCTTTCTAGCCTTCTTCGTCGAAAAAGGCCACCAAGTGGTGTCGTCCAGCTCATTGGTGCCACACGGCGACCCAACCTTGTTGTTCACCAACGCGGGCATGAACCAATTCAAAGACGTGTTCTTGGGCTTTGATAAACGCAGCTACACGCGTGCCACCACCAGCCAAAAATGCGTACGCGCAGGCGGCAAACACAACGACTTAGAAAACGTCGGCTACACCGCGCGCCACCATACTTTTTTTGAAATGTTGGGCAACTTCAGCTTTGGCGATTACTTCAAAAAAGAGGCCATCAGCTACGCTTGGGAATTGCTGACCGATGTATTCAAACTGCCTAAAGACAAACTCACCGTCACCGTTTATGCCGAGGACGAAGAATCCTACGCCATCTGGCTAAACGACATAGGCGTGCCGGCCAACCGCATCATACGCATAGGCGACAACAAAGGCGCGCGTTATGCCTCAGACAACTTCTGGATGATGGGCGACACCGGCCCATGTGGTCCTTGCACGGAGATTTTCTACGATCACGGCGATCACCATTTTGGTGGCCCACCGGGCAGCCCAGATGAAGACGGCGACCGTTACATCGAGATTTGGAATAACGTCTTCATGCAATTTAACCGCGATGAAGCCGGCGTCATGCACCCACTGCCAAAACCCAGCGTCGACACCGGCATGGGCTTGGAGCGTTTGGCTGCGGTATTGCAGCACGTGCACGCCAATTACGAAATCGATTTATTCCAAGGCTTGATCGCCGCGGCCGCTAAGGCGACCCACACCAGCGACCTCAACAGCCCCAGCCTAAAAGTGCTGGCCGATCACATCCGCGCCTGCTCATTCTTGATTGCCGACGGCGTCATCCCTGGCAACGAAGGCCGCGGCTACGTGCTGCGCCGCATCGTGCGCCGTGCCATCCGCCACGGCTACAAATTAGGCGCACGCAGTGCCTTCTTCCACAGTTTGGTGGCCGACTTGGTCAAGGAAATGGGCGACGCTTACCCGGAACTCAAAACCGAGCAAGCGCGCATCACCAGCACACTCAAATTGGAAGAAGACCGTTTCTTTGAAACCATAGAAAACGGCATGGAAATTTTAGAAAACGAATTGGCCAGCATGGCCCAATCCGCCAACACCACCTTTAACGGCGACTTGGCGTTCAAATTGCACGACACCTTTGGCTTCCCCTTGGACTTAACCGCCGACATTTGCCGCGAGCGCAATGTAGCGGTAGACAGCGCCGCCTTTGACGCCGCCATGAGCCGTCAAAAAGAACAAGCGCGCTCGGCCGGCAAATTTAAAATGGCCGCCAACCTAGACTACAGCGGTGCCAATTCCGAATTCAAAGGCTACGTCAGTTTAGAAACGCAAGCCAAGGTCTTGGCCTTATACAAAGACGGCAGCACCGTGGCGCAATTAAACGAAGGCGAGCAAGGCGTGGTGGTCTTAGACAGCACGCCTTTCTATGCTGAATCGGGCGGCCAAGTGGGCGACACCGGTTTGCTTAAAAGCGAGCAAGGTATTTTTGCCGTGGAAGACACGCAAAAAATCCAAGCCGCGGTGTTTGGCCATCACGGCGTGTTAAAAACCGGCAGCCTCAAAGTCGGCGACAGCTTAAAAGCCACGGTCGATTTAACGGCCCGCAGCAACATCATGCGCAACCATTCCGCCACGCACTTGATGCACAAAGCCTTGCGTGAAGTATTAGGCGGCCACGTGCAACAAAAAGGTTCCTTGGTGGACGCGGACAAAACCCGCTTTGACTTTGTCCACAACGCGCCTATGACTGAGCAAGAAATCGCTCAAGTGGAGGCCATAGTCAATGCCGAAATTTTAGCCAATGCCGAGTGCCAAGCGCGCGTCATGGACATAGAATCGGCTCAAAAAACCGGTGCCATGATGCTGTTTGGTGAAAAATACGGCGACGAAGTGCGCGTGCTGGACATCGGTAGCTCACGCGAATTATGCGGCGGCACCCACGTGAACCGCACCGGCGACATCGGTCTATTTAAAATCACCGGCGAATCCGGCGTGGCTGCAGGCGTCAGGCGCGTGGAGGCCACCACCGGCCAAGGCGCGCTGCGTTTAATTAACCAGCAACAAGCCTTGATCGCGCAATTGGCCCACGAGCTCAAAGCGCCTAGCAGCGAGGTGGCGAACAAAGTCGCGCAATTGAGCGAGCACGCCAAAGCCTTAGAAAAAGAATTAGCCAGATTGAAATCCAAATTGGCTGCCAGCCAAGGCGACGATTTAGTCACTCAGGCCAGCGACATCAACGGCGTGAAAGTCTTAGCGGTTAACCTTGAAGGCGCCGACGCCAATGCGCTACGCGAGACCATGGACAAACTAAAAGACAAACTCAAATCGGCGGCCATCGTCTTAGTCAGCGTTCAAGACGGCAAAGTCAGCCTAGCGGCAGGCGTCACGGCCGATTTAATCGGCAAACTAAAAGCCGGCGATTTGGTCAACCACGTCGCCAGCCAAGTGGGCGGCAAAGGCGGCGGCAAACCCGACATGGCGATGGCCGGCGGCAGCGATGCCAGCCAATTACCTCAGGCCTTGGCCAGTGTGGCCGAGTGGGTCAAACAAAAAACACAGTAAACGCAGTTTATTTAGGAAGCAGTAAATGGCACTTATAGTACAAAAATACGGTGGCACCTCGGTCGCCAACCCAGATCGCATTCGCAATGTAGCCAGACGCGTCGCGCGTTATAAAGCCATGGGCCACCAAGTGGTCGTGGTGGTGTCCGCCATGTCTGGCGAAACCAACAAACTCATCAATCTCGCTAAAGAACTCATGGCCGAGCCGGATCCGCGCGAACTGGACATGATAGTCTCTACCGGTGAGCAAGTAACGGTAGGCATGACCGCCTTAGCCTTAATTGAGTTGGGCATCAAAGCCAAAAGCTATACCGGCGCTCAGGTGAAAATTTTAACCGACGACGCTTACACCAAAGCGCGCATTCTTAACATCGATCAAGTCAACCTAAAAGCCGACTTGGACGCCGGTTACGTGTGCGTGGTGGCAGGCTTCCAAGGCGTGGACGCGCAAGGCAACATCACCACCTTAGGTC
>CALFXV010000111.1 GCA_937957775.1 uncultured Methylotenera sp.
ACAACATCAGCAAGCTGCTGTGCAACTTCTTGGGCAAGGCTATCACTGGAGGCTTCAACCATGACTCTAACGAGCGCCTCTGTTCCAGATGCTCGCAATAAAACACGTCCAGAATCACCAAGACGGCCCTCGGCTGCTTTCACTGCATCTGCAATAACCGTCGATTGCGGCAACTTATCTTTTGCAACATCTTTTACATTTATTAATACTTGTGGGAAGCGAACCATTGTGGCTGCAAGCTCCTGCAGTGTCTTTCCTGTGCGAACTACCTCTTGAAGCAATTGAAGCGCAGTAAGAATTCCATCACCTGTATTTGCTAGGTCGCGCATAATTACGTGGCCAGATTGTTCTCCGCCAAGTGAATAATTGTTTGCAATCATATTCTCTAGGACATATCGATCGCCAACGGGAGTCGTTACAACACTTACTCCGGCTTCTTTCATCGCATGCATAAAGCCAAGGTTGCTCATTACTGTCCCGACAACTGTGTCTTTATTTAATTTTCCACGAGCTTTAAAGCCTCGAGCCAAAATTGTAAGAATATGGTCGCCATCAATCTCATTACCCTGCGCATCAATCGCTAAGCAGCGATCAGCATCTCCATCATGTGCGATTCCAACATCTGCACCTTCCTTGAGAACCGCTGCACGTAGTTGATGTAAATGTGTTGATCCACAATCATCATTAATGTTCCAACCATCTGGTTGATTAAAGATTGCAACAACTTCAGCGCCTGCACGGCGATACGCCTCAGGTGCAACATGTGATGAGGCACCATTTGCGCAGTCAACAACGATTTTTAGACCTTTAAGTGGTGTCTCAACTGATGCAAGAAGATGCTTTAAGTACCTTTCTGTTGCGGTGCTATCGTCGATTGCGCGACCAACATTACGTCCGGTTGGACGCTCCCACTCTTCACCCATGCGCGCTTCAATACGAGCTTCAATCGCATCATCTAACTTGCCGCCACCGCGAGCAAACAATTTGATTCCATTGTCTGGCATCGGGTTGTGCGAGGCCGAGATGACGATGCCGGCTTGCGCGCGCAGTGCGCGGGTTAGGTATGCCACCGCGGGAGTGGGCATGGGGCCAGTCAACAAGACGTTGACACCGGCCGCCGACAAACCGGCCTCTAAGGCCGCTTCCAACATATAACCGGAGATGCGTGTGTCCTTACCGATTAATACCGCCGGGTGGGCGCCTTTGGCTAAATTGCTGCTGACTTGGGTTAAAACCTTACCGGCAGCGTAACCTAAGCGCATGACAAAATCCGGGGTAATCGGCGACTCGCCTACCCTACCGCGTATGCCATCGGTACCAAAGTATTTTTTTGTCATGCTCTATCGTTCCCGTTATTGTATGGCGGCCAGCACTTTGCAGGCTTGCACCGTTGCTTTTACATCGTGTACACGCAGTATTTTAGCGCCTTTCATGGCGGAAATCACGGCGGCCGCGAGGCTAGCCGGTAAGCGTTGTTCGTCGTCACCGGCAATCGCCGCCAGTATGGATTTACGCGATAAGCCCACCAGCAAAGGCGAATCCAAATCAGCCAGGTCTTGCAAATTTTTAAGTAAGGCAATGTTATGCGCACGGCTTTTGCCAAAGCCAAAACCGGGGTCGAGCACAATGCGATTGGCGGCAATGCCTCTGGCCAGCAAGGCCTGCTTGCGCTCGCTTAAAAAAGCCCGCACCTCAGCCACCACGTCTTGGTAATGCGGCTCCAGTTGCATGGTTTTGGGCTCGCCCTGCATGTGCATTAAACACACGCCAGCTTGGCTGTTAGCCACCACATCGAGCGCGCCTGGCATGCGTAGAGCCTGCACGTCGTTCACCATGTCGGCACCGGCTTCTATGCTTGCGCGCATCACTTCGGGTTTGTAGGTATCGATGGAAATGGGCACCTTAATCTGCTTGACCAAGGCACGTATGACAGGAATGACCCGATTCAGCTCTTCATCCAAACTCACCGGTTCGGCACCAGGGCGGGTGGATTCGCCGCCTATGTCTAAAATATCGGCACCCTCGGCGATTAGTTTTAGTGCGTGCTCTACCGCTAAATCAACGCTAGTATAACGACCGCCATCGGAAAACGAGTCTGGCGTGACGTTGACTATGCCCATGATGTGCGGGCGATCTAGTTGCAGTATGTACTGACCACATTGAAAATTCATATGCGCAATTATACTTAAAAAAGACGCGCATAAAAAAAGGGCTAGTTGCCTAGCCCTTTTTGCTCTTATCTAGTTTTTACTTTTATCTAGCCCCTCGCCTTAGGTCTTAGCCGTCGGCTGGGCTGCTGGGCTAGCACCCAATTCACCTGGGCCGCTGTCTTTAGGCGGACTGGCTTTACTTTGCGTAGGTTTAGGCGGACGCACGGCAATGCCGGCCATGATGTCATTGATTTGATCGGCATCAATGGTTTCGTACTCCATCAATGCCGCGGTCATGGCCTCGACTTTATCTCGGTTGTCTTCCAATAACTTACGCGCCAAGCCGTATTGCTCGTCCAATATGCGACGTATTTCCGCATCGACTTTTTGCTGCGTGGCCTCGGACACCGTTTTGGAGCTCATGCTGCCAAAAAACGAATCCTGTTCGTTACCTGCATAGACCATGGTGCCCAGCGCATCGGACATGCCGTAGCGGGTGACCATGTCGCGGGCCAACTTGGTGGCGCGTTCAAAGTCATTGGAGGCACCGGTCGACATTTGATGCATAAAGATTTCTTCAGCAATACGGCCGCCAAATAAGATGGAGATTTCTTCCAGCATTTTGTCTTTGTAATTGCTAATACGATCGAATTCCGGCAACTGCCATGTTAAACCCAAAGCCCAACCACGCGGCATGATGGTGACCTTATGCACCGGATCAGCCTTAGGCAGCAACTTGGCCACCACCGCATGACCAGACTCGTGGTAAGCGGTGTTACGGCGCTCTTCTTCACGCATGATCATGGATTTACGCTCAGGGCCCATGAAAATTTTGTCTTTAGCGTCTTCAAAATCTTGCATGTCCACCGTGCGTTTATTGCGGCGTGCAGCAAACAAGGCCGCTTCATTGACCAAGTTGGCTAAATCCGCACCAGAGAAACCGGGGGTGCCACGGGCCAATATGTCGGCTTTAACGTCCACATCAATTGGCACTTTACGCATGTGTACCATTAAAATTTGTTCACGGCCTTTGATGTCCGGCAAGGACACCATGACTTGCCTATCAAAACGGCCTGGTCTTAATAAGGCTTTGTCCAACACGTCGGCTCGGTTGGTGGCGGCAATCACAATTACGCCAGAGTTGCCTTCAAAGCCATCCATTTCCACCAATAATTGGTTTAATGTTTGCTCGCGTTCGTCGTTACCGCCGCCCGTGCCTGATCCACGGCTACGACCAACCGCATCGATCTCATCAATGAAGATAATGCATGGCGAATTCTTCTTGGCTGTCTCGAACATATCACGCACCCTTGAGGCACCCACGCCAACAAACATCTCCACGAAGTCCGAACCGGAAATGCTGAAGAACGGGACCTTGGCTTCGCCTGCGATGCCTT
>CALFXV010000112.1 GCA_937957775.1 uncultured Methylotenera sp.
CGCTTAACCCAGTGCTTACTGTGGGCTACCAAATAGGCGAAAGCCTGACGACGCATTTAGGGTTGAAAGGCCTGGCCTTGCAAAGTAAGGTAGCCAGTTTGTTAAGCATGGTTGGTATTCCAGAAAACCGCGCCAACAGTTACCCTGACGAATTGTCAGGTGGCCAGCGTCAGCGGGTGATGATCGCCATGAGCATAGCCTGCGAACCGTGTTTGTTGATTGCAGACGAACCGACCACGGCTTTAGACGTGACGGTGCAGGCGCAAATACTGACGCTATTAGACGAACTTAAGACTCGCATGAACATGGGCATGTTGTTCATTACGCACGATTTTGGCGTGGTGGCTGACATTGCCGATCAAGTGGTGGTGATGTTCCGTGGTGAAATTGTCGAGGCCGGCAGCAAACAACAAGTCTTAACTAATCCACAACACCCCTACACCAAAGCCTTGCTGGCCTGCGTGCCGGATGCAGAAGGCAAGAAGCCGTTGCAACCGATTGATTATGCATGGTTAGCCGAAAACAAGAATCAAACTCAGATGCAAAGCCAGGAGCAGGCATGACGGATACCTTATTGCAAGCCAAGCACTTGGTTAAAACCTATAGCCAGCGCAGCGGTAAATTCGGATTTGGCACTAGTCTAGTGCGAGCCTTGGATGACGTCAGCATAGAATTAAAAGCCGGTAAAACCTTGGCTGTCGTGGGCGAATCGGGCAGTGGCAAATCCACCTTGGCCCGTTGTCTGTTACAATTGCAAGCCTTGGACAGTGGTGAGGTGTTGTTTGCCGGTCAAGATTTGGCTAAGTTAGACGGCACTGCGTTAAGGCAGGTGCGAAAAAATTTGCAAATGGTTTTTCAGGACCCGTTTGCCTCGCTCAACCCGCGCATGCGTGTGGGCGAGATAGTCGCAGAAGGCTTGGTTATTCATGGTCTAGGCAACACGGCTGAACAGCAAGCTAAAGTCATTGCGATGTTGAAACGCGTTGGTTTGAGCGAATCCGACATGCAAAAATACCCGCACGAATTTTCCGGTGGGCAACGTCAGCGCATAGGCATAGCCCGTGCATTGGTGCTGTCGCCTAAAGTGGTGGTGTGCGATGAGCCGGTGTCGGCTTTAGACGTGTCCATACAAGCGCAGATACTGTTGCTGTTGAAAGAGTTGCAAGCGGAAATGGCGTTAAGTTATTTGTTTATTAGCCACGATTTACGCGTGGTGCGTCACATAGCCGATGACATCGTGGTCATGCACCAAGGCAAGGTGGTGGAGCAGGGGCAGGTTGAGGTGGTTTATCAACGGCCGCAACACCCATACACGCAGAACTTGCTGGCAGCCATCCCTGGTAAAAGAGCGCTTAGTGCCTGATTGCAGTTAAACGGATTGATTAAACCTAGTTTCAATAAAACATAGCTTTAGATAGACCTGTATTTAGATAAACCTAGATTAAATTAGCTTAGGAAAAAGTATGGCATACGATTTAGAAGAACAAGAACAATTAGACCAATTCAAAGCGTTTTGGCAAAAATATCGCAA
>CALFXV010000113.1 GCA_937957775.1 uncultured Methylotenera sp.
ATAAACCGCCGTAAACGTTGCCGATAACACCAAGGCACTGGTTAAATAATCCAAGTAGGCGGGCGCCACCAACTCACCTAGGAACAACCTAAAGTAGCCCACATAAGCCGCCATGTAGGCGACGCTAACGCCTTGCTTCACGCTAAAAATACCCAGCAAGGGATCGCGGTGCACCAACCAAGTCACTAGGCCCCACAAAAAGTAAAGGAATACTAAGGCAAACGCCATGCTGGTGATGGCTTGGTATTTTTGGTCCAAGCTCTGCTCATCACTAAACGACAAGGCCCGCACCAACAACAAATTGGTGCTGGTGGTTTTTAAGCGCAACCAAAGGTAACGCGGCGCTTCGCTTGTGGGCACAACAAAATTAAACACCAGGGAGCGGTATTCCGCCTGACGCTGGTCGTGCCGGTCGCCGACAAAACGCTGCGTGCGAGTGGGCTCAAGCGGATCAAACAACTGCACCTCATCCACGTAAGTGGGCTCTAGGCGCAAGATGAGCTTGCCCGCCTCGGTAGGCGTTGCGGTGCCGGCGATTTTTAATCTCAGCCAAAATGTCGATGCACTGTAACCCTTGCTAAATAGGCCGCTGTAAGGGGTAGGTGTTTGCTCTTGCACTTGCTGCCAAGTCATGGCGTTGCTGGGATCTTCTAGGTAGGATTGCTCCAGAATCAAATCTTGCGCGCTTACTTGCGTCGATAGGCTTAGTAGCAAGTAGAAAAATACAGCAATGCATTTAATGACAGTCATGGCGCGATTAGAAGGCCTTTATCACTCGAAAAATGACGCGACTGTCTTCTATGTAGCCATTTTTTGTACTGATGTCGTCGCCGTACTGCAGCATCATGGTGGCAAACGAAAAGCGCGCCGTGGCAGTTAATTGATAGCGCTGCATTTGACTGGTGGAATTCGCCACGGCCACATTGTCCAAGATGCGTTGACCGCCTTCCGTGTAAAAGTAGGCCGCGGCCAAACTAAACTGTTTGCTTAGATCGTAAGCTAGGCCGGTTTGAGCAGTGTATAGGGCGTCCTGCTTGAGGGTTTTCTGCTGGGTGGCCAATTGATGGTCAAAATAGTTGTCGTTTTTACCAAACCACACGGCATCCACTGCCGCCATCCAACTCACGCTTTGACTAATAGGCCGCTGGTAAGCGGTTTGCAAGGCGACACTGTAGCGGTTGCCGCCCAGATTAATCAAGCCATTGCCGGCATCGTAATGGCCGGTGGGCAGGGTGAGGTAGGTGCCCAGCGCCCAATACTTTTTTTCTTCACGGTCGGCATAAGGCCATATTGCATACACCAAGGTGGTGTCACCCACACCGGACTCGTTGGTGTAGAAAGAGCGCAGGGCTTTTTGCGGTTGCACCTGACCCAAAGGCGTTTGCACATAAACCACGCTGGGCAGCTCGCCGGTATTAAAAGTATGGATGTAGCGCGCCTGAAACTGGCTGTTGATAAGCTTGGTCGCGTTGGAGACTTTTTGATTGGCCGCGTACAAATCGCCTCGTTCGCTGTACACAAAATTGAGTTGAACGAAGTTCATACCAGGAGGAGGCACGGCAATTTCACCGGGCTGCAAATCGATAGCCGACACGCTCGTACTAAAGCCCAGCATCAGCAAAACCCCGCCAATCATGCATGCTAGCCGCATCGCGAACTGCAACGTCCGTGTTTTTAGCTCTGCTAGACTTAAGCCTATTAAGCGGTTTGTTTGGGTCATGTATAGACGGCTGGATTGGGTCAATAACGGTTCTAGCCATTATACCCAACGATTATTTTCTTATGAACATTATGTGAGAATAGCCAACAAAAAACGCCTTTGCCAGCGTAGCCAAATGACTAGAGTGGGCAAATTAATTGTGCAATAATGCGCATGCCATGTCAGGCAAAATAGCCGGCAAACCCAACACAAAATAAGGGCTAGATTAGCATTTAAGCAGCTTTACTTTGACCAAGACCAACGCCATCAACCCCCATGACAGCCGGTTTTTACAACGCGCGCTGCTGCTATCCATCGCTGCGCATGCCCTGGTTGCCATCATTAAAGTGAGTCAGGATCACCCAGTCAAAGAAGCCATCGTGGCCTTAACCGTCAGACTGGTGCCAGCCAAGACCATGGAACCGGTCGCGCCCGCCGCGCCGCCAACGCCCGAGCCAATCACGCCACCGCCACCCCCTAAACCGCCAGCGTCCGTTAAGCAAAGCTTGCCCTCACCCGTTCAAGCCCCACCCAAAGTCGAGAGCCCTAGCCCAGCAGCGCCGGTCGTGAGGGAAGAAAACAGCCCAGTTACCGCGGTGATTACTGCCAGCGAACCCAAAACCGAGGCGCCCGTTAAGCTTGCACCGTTGGAGCCTAGCCCAACCCCACCGTCTGATACGCAGCAAGAGCGAAATCAATACGGCGCATTGCTGGCTTCAGAAATTGTCAAATACAAGCAATACCCTATTTTGGCAAAAAGAACCCGTCAACAAGGCAACGTGATTCTGCAGGTTCAAATCAACAGCTTAGGCAAATTGATTACCGCGCAAGTCTTCCAATCAAGTGGTTACGAATTGCTGGACAGCCAAGCCATGGAGATGGTTAAAAAAGCCACGCCGTTTAGCCACCCACCCAGCGCGCTAGGCGAGCGGGACTTGACCTTATTGGTGCCGGTTTCTTTCCGCTTGAATTAGCTTTTTTTCGCGATGATGCCGCAATGCCGCAAGGGCATTCCCGTCATTTCTAAGCCTCAAACGACTCGGCTTGAAATTCGTGACAGAGCGCTCCCAGATTAAGGCCTATCGTACGGTAATTAAGGGAAACAGCGGCCACTGCTGGTTCGGCGGCGATCGCGTTTACCCCTGCCATCTCGGCGCGTCTTCTCTTCATCCTCGATGACCAATATCGCACCCGCCACACCTGACCCAGCGGATACCACCGGTCTATCGGTAATGCTAAAGGCCCCGTTGCTAGCGCTGAAAGCAATGTCATAGTTAGCCGCTTTAATGCCCGCGCCGATCAGGATATCGTAATTTGCCATCTCTTCACCGGCTGTGCGGCTAATCG
>CALFXV010000114.1 GCA_937957775.1 uncultured Methylotenera sp.
GCGTTACCCATCACCACCACGCGCTGGCCTTTTTTACCGTAGATACGCTCTAAAGCCACACCGATATTAATTGGGCCGCGTTTATCGGTTTTTTCATTGAATTCCGGTTTGGCGTCCTTGGCCAATTTTCCCGCCATTAACCAACCATTGGGCGCCACTTCCACTAAATTGCTTACCTTCCAACCGTTTTCATCGGTACCGATAGCCGTCACTTGGTGGGCCTCAGGGAACAAGGTGCGCAGCATGAAGTTTTTGGTAATGGCGTGCTCACCGTACAGGCTAGCAAACGACACACGGGCATCCGCACCGTATTGGGCTGAAGCCATGTCCAAGGCGATACCAGGCGACACCGTCATGCCCAAATACTCGGCCACGGATTCCAACCCGCGTAAATTATTGTCGTCCACCAACCACAACAAATTGCCGCCGCGCTCTAAGTAGGCTTTGATTTTTTTCGCTTCCACATCGCTGACATTCACTTGTGGGCTGGCAATCACCAACATCGCGCCATTGCTAGGCACCGCTTGCGCCACGGTTAAATCCGGGTTGGCAAACTTGAAGCCCTTTTTCTCTAACTGCTTACCAAACTCACCGATGTCGTGGTTTTTAACACCCAATAAATTGCGCTCGCCGTGGCCGTCTAAATACATCACCGCTTGTTGATTGGTACGCGATAAACGCACCAATAAATTGGTCATTTCTTGCTCGGCAATCGGTGGAATAATGTGCTCAGAACGCTTGTTGTATTCCACCACCACTTCGCCGTCTTCTTTCACGCCGGCATCTTGGGCTAATTTAGGCTCAATGGATGGGTTGATGAATTTCAAATTCACGTTCTTTTTTTCGCGTTGGTAGCGGGCAATAAAATCGATCATGCCCTTACGGAAATTATCGCCACCCGACGCGTCGTCTTTGGTAGCAAACACGGTAATGTTAATCGGCTCTTTCATTTGCTTGAGCACGTTAACGCTGCCTTGCGTCAAGATATTGCGGTTCGCTTGCGTGATGTCTTTTGCCACGTGGTATTGGCTGGCCAGATAGCCGAGCAACACCACCAGCATTAAAAACAGCACCACAAAGAAACTGTTTTGCACTAAAAGTTGAAAACGCAATTTACGATTAATATTCATTTCATCCGACCTAAAATTTCACTGCAACAAACACGATAAAAAACTTAACCACGCAAGCGATCTGCATCCAAGCGACGCACGGTTAAGGTTAAAAAGCTGGCAATAAACAACGCAAAGTAAGCAATGTCTGCGGTATCAATCAAGCCACCGGCAAAGGATTGGAAGTGACGCGTTAAGGACAAACTGGCCAAGGTGTTACTTGGGTCGCCGGCAAAAAAGCGGTCTAAAAACATCAAGGCAAACAGCGCGATGAAGGTCAGAATAGCGGCCACCACAGGCTGTTGCGTGATGCTAGAAAAATACAAACCGAGCGCAGAAAAGCTTGCCACCATCAGCAATAAACCGATGGAGTTAGCCACAATGAAACCAAAATCGATGTCCGCCCAGATATTTAAGGTAGACAACATGGCGCCGATGTACACCACCAAGATGCTCAAGAAAGCCACCAAGCCTAAAAATTTACCCAAAACGATTTCAGTTAAGGACAATGGCGCACTGAATAGAAACGGTAAGGTTTGGCTGCGGCGTTCTTCAGACACCAAACGCATGGACAACAAGGGCACGGCAAACAACACCATAAAGGACGCAAAGCCGTAGACATTTTGCCCCACAAACTGCGTCACCCCAGTGCGCTCGGCCGGGCGCATGGCGCCTGACATCACGGCAAAGTAATCGTTAACGCCGTTTAGGTAATAAGTCCCAAACGAGAACATCAACAAGGCCAATATTACCCAGCCCATGGGCGAGGCAAACATACTTTTTAATTCTTTTCTTGCTACATTAATAATCATGATGATTCCTTAAGCCGCCTCTTGTTCTTGGTAAGTCAGCTGCACAAACACGTCTTCTAAACTGGTTTGGTCTGGGCCAATTTGATACAAGCCCCAACCCTTAGCCACCGCCGCTTGCACAATGGCCTCGGCCGGAGTGGCGCCGTCGGCAAACCGCACGCGCACCAATTGATCGGATACGCTTTCGGCTTCTTCGACGCCGGCAATTTTTAACAGTTCAGCCGCTTTCGGTGGTTTGTTCATGGCAATCAACAATTTGTTGCCTATGCGTTGTTTTTTCAAAACATCGATGGCACCGTTAAACACCAACTTGCCTTTATCGATAATCTGCACGTGATCGCAGACCATTTCCACTTCCGGCAAGATGTGCGTGGAAATAATCACGCTGCGCTCGCTGCCGACTTCGCGGATTAAGGCGCGGATGTCACGAATTTGAATGGGGTCCAAACCAACAGTAGGCTCATCCAAAATCACCACCATGGGGTTATGGATGATGGCTTGGGCAATGCCCACGCGCTGTTGGTAACCGTTGGATAAGTTTTCGATTAAGCGTTTGCTCATGTGGCCTAAACCGCAACGTTCTTTAGCCAACTCGACGGCTTTTTTGATGTGTGCACCACTAACGCGATGCAACCTGGCGGCAATGGTTAAGTACTCGTCCACCGTCAACTCTTTATACAAGGGGCGCATTTCTGGCAAGTAGCCGATCAAGGCCTTGGCTTCTTTAGGATTTTCCATCATGTCGATGCCGCAGATTTTGACGCTGCCGTTACTGGGCGCCAAGTTGCCGGTCAACATTTTCATGGTGGTGGATTTACCTGCCCCATTGGGACCTAGAAAACCCAGCACCTGGCCTTTGCTTAAATTAAAACTGACATTGCTGACGGCTTCTCTGCCGCCATAAAGGCGCGTAAGACCAATGGCCTCTACTGTAAAATCATTCATAGTCACTCAATTCAAAAAACGCAATACAAAAAATAATGATGGTCAACCGTTGCCAGCCAGTGCTGGCGTATTCTTCAGGGAGCATAACAGAAAATTTCTGGCGCAATGTCTAACCCACGCGTAATTATGTGGGAACTTGCGCTAACTGTCACGCACTAAGAAATGCCGTTTATAATGGGGCTTAATTTAATGGTCATGACTTTTATACATAGCCACTAAACCAGCTCGACGATTTTTAACTTTACTGTGCCACTCCTAACTTATGCGCCCAACTAAAAAAGCAAGCACCCCCATCGCCCAAACCCGTTTGTGGTTAACCCGCGGTTTAATAGCGAGCACCCTAGTCTTGAGCGCATGCGCTAGCAACGGCGGCTACCACACCCAGCCTGGCCAAACCAAAACCAACCCAGAGGGCGCCGTCACAGCGGAATTTGTCTACCGCTACTTGATTGCAGAAGTGGCTGGCCAGCGTGGCGATTTGGCCACCTCGGGCACGATTTTTTACGAATTGGCTAAAACCACGCGTAACCCAGGCTTGGCTGAACGCGCCGCCAAGGTGTCGGCTTACGGTAACGTAGGCCAACTGACCATGCCCGCCGTTAAACTGTGGGCCGAATTGGACCCCGCCTCCAATGAAGCGCAACAAGCCATGACGGAAATGTTGGTCGGCTCTGGCAAACTAAAAGAAGCACAACCGTTTTTAGCGCAACTGTTTGTTAAAGAAGAAACCCGCGCCGGTGGCTTTTTATATTTAAGCACCTTGCTTAGTCGCAACCCAGACAAAGCCGCGGTATTGAACTTGGTGCAAGCCTTGGCTAAACCCTACCCAGAATTGGCCGAAGCACAATTTGCCATTGCCCAATCGGCTTGGGCTGCCCATAAAGACAACGTGGCCTTAGACGCTTTAAACAAAATCGAAACGCTCAAACCCGATTGGCCGATAGCCGCCTTACTTAAAGGTCAAGTGTTGTCCGAACAAAACCCATTGACGGCGATTAATTTTTACCAAGACTTTCTTGACCAACACCCGGACGCCAACGAAATTCGCTTAAACATGGCCAAGCTAATGGTCAGTCAAAAGCAATACGATTTAGCCAAGGCCAACTTCCCCATCCTGCTGGCTAACGCTAAAACCAGCGAAGCAAAAAATGCCGCCGAAATCACGGCCATAATTGGCTTGTTGTCCTACCAAGGGGGCGACTACCCAGCAGCAGAAGGCTACTTTCAAGAAGCGCTGAAATTGGGCTTCAAAGACGCCGATCAAATTTACCTTTACCTAGGCCAAGTTAACGAAAAACTCAATCAAGCCGAATTGAGCTTGAGCTGGTATAACAAGGTGGCGCCCGGTGAGCATTATTTAGAGGCGCAAGTTAACATCGCCAATGCCATGGCCCGTGGCGGCAAGGTCGATCAAGCCATAGACAAACTAGACAGCTTGGACAACCTCAACACGCAACAACCAATCATGGTCATTCAAA